>CAZISL010000078.1:0-14545 GCA_964541975.1 uncultured Chromatiaceae bacterium
CCGCCTGCGACTTCTTCATGGCATCTTCGAACGCCGCGACGTAAGCACCGATATCGTCGCTCGTTCGTGCCTCGGTCGCACAGACCAGGAGTGCGCTGCCGAGTTCCGGATAGTGCGCGGACAAGTCGTAGCCGGCGAGAATCTTCTGTGACCCCAGCGCTTCGATGATCGACTGCGCCGGCCGATCGAGCTGCACGACAGCCTCGTGGAAGTAAGGACCGAATGCGATCGACACGCCGTCGATCTTTGCCAGCGCGTCGGCGAGCATGCGAGTGTTCGCGTGACACGCCAGGGCGACGCGCCGCAGTCCTTCCGCGCCAAGTAACGACATGTGGATCGTCGCGGCGGTCACCATCAATCCCTGGTTCGTGCAGATGTTCGACGTGGCTTTTGAGCGGCGAATATGCTGCTCCCGAGCCTGCAGCGTCAGCGTGTAACCGACACGGCCCTCGATATCGAGCGTGCCGCCGACGATGCGACCCGGCATCTGCCGCTGCAGTTGCGTCCTGCAAACCATGTAGCCGAAATACGGCCCGCCGGATGACAGCGGGATACCCAGCGGTTGACCTTCCCCACAGGCGATGTCGGCACCGTTCTCGCCCCAGTCGCCGGGCGCTTTCAACAGTGCGAGGCTGAGCGGATTGCAGCTACCGATGACGAGGATGTTGCGCTCGTGAGCCCAATCGGTGATTGCGTCAGCTTCCTCGATCGTGCCGAGGAAAGTCGGCTGCTGCAGGCACAGCGCAGCAAAATCCTGGCCGTCGAACTGAGCGAGCGCATGGATATCGGTGCGGCCGTCACGCAACGGTATTTCGACGAGCTCGATACCCTGCCCTTTGATAATGGCGTCGGTGACCGACCGATAGATTGGGTTGACCCCACGGCTCACCAGCACGCGCCCCGACTTCGACTTGCGATTAGCCCGCACGGCCATCAGGCAAGCCTCCGCAAACGCCGTCGCGCCGTCGTAAAGCGATGCGTTGGAGACGTCGAGACCGGTCAGACCGGTCATCATCGTCTGGTACTCATATATCAGTTGCAGCGTGCCCTGACTGGCCTCGGCCTGGTAGGGCGTATACGCGCTGTAGAACTCCCCCCGCGTCGCGACATCCCACACGGCCGCGGGGATGTAGTGCTCGTACGCACCGGCGCCGAGGAACGAAACGACCTCACCGTCACGGCGCGCACGCCTGCGCATCAGTCGCGTGATCTCGGCCTCGGTCAGGGCCTCGGGAACGCCGGGCAGGTCGTCGACGCGCAAACCCATGGGAATCTCGTCGAACAAGTCTTCCGTGCTGCTCGCGCCGATGCCCGCAAGCATCTCGGCGACGTCCTTATCGGTGTGCGGAATATAGGGCATCGGGGGAATATTCAGGAACGAATCGGCGCATCAGCCAGCCGAATCGATCAGGAACTGCGCGTAGGCATCGGCATCCATCAGCTCCTCCATTTCGGCCGGATCGGAGGGGATCAGCCGCACCAGCCAACCGTCGTCGTAGGGACTCTGGTTGACGCGCTCGGGTTCGTCGGCGAGCGCGCCGTTCGATTCGCTGCACTCTCCGCTGAGGGGCGCATAAACATCTGACGCCGCCTTGACGGACTCGACGACGACGCACGCGTCGCCCTTACCGTATTCCTGACCCGCCTCCGGCGCCTCGACGTAGACGAGCTCGCCCAGCGCCTCCTGCGCATGATCGGTAATCCCGACGACGACCGAACCGTCGTCCTCGAGACGCACCCATTCATGATCGGTGGTGTACCTCAGGTTGTGCGGGACTTCACTCATGATTCCTGACCCTCTCCCGTTCTAGTCACTGTCTTGATCCACTAATATTTTGCCGTTGCGGACGAATCTCGGCCGCACGATTCTCGCATCACGAAGAGCATTTCTGATCTCGACCTGGCAGACGCCCGCTGCGTCGCCGGGAACTCGAGCCAGTGCGATCGAGCGCTGGATGGTCGGCGAGAAGCCGCCGCTCGTGACGATGCCGTCGCCGGCCGACGTCACGACCCTCTGACCATGGCGCATGATACCGCGATCGTCGAGTATCAGGCCGACCCATTTTACCGGGATGCCGGCCTTTTTCTCGCCTTCGAGCGCGCCCCGCCCGACGAAATCGCGATCGGACGGCTCCCATGCCACGGTCCAACCGAGCCCCGACACCAGCGGAGATTTCGTTGTGTCCATGTCCTGCCCATACAGGCACAGTCCGGCCTCGAGCCGCAATGTGTCGCGGGCGCCGAGCCCGCACGGCGCGGCGCCAGCGTCGACCGCCGCGTCCCACAGGCGCAGGCCCGCGTCCTCGCCGAGGATGATCTCGAAACCGTCCTCGCCCGTGTAACCCGTGCGGGCGACGAAGATACCGTCGGCTTCCGCGCAGCCGAACGGTTCGAGCGCTGCGACCTCTTGCCGCAGGGATGGCGGCAATAGCGGCACCGCCAATTCAACCGCGCGTGGTCCCTGGATCGCCAGCATGATCGCGTCGGGCCGCTCCGTAACGCTGGCGTCGAATGCGGTCGCGACATCGTTCATCCAGGCCAGGTCAGCGGCTCGCGTCGCCGCATTGACGACGACCCGGTACGCGCCGTCGGTCAACCGATAAGTTATCAAGTCGTCGACGATGCCCCCGGAGTCGTTGAGCATGCAGCCGTAGAGACCTTTGCCGGGCGCGGCGAGCTTCGCGACGTCATTAGCCAGCAGCCTGCGCAAATACGCGCTGGCGTCGGGGCCCGCGACGTCAACGACGGTCATATGCGAAACGTCGAAGATGCCCGTATCGCTGCGCACAGCGTGATGCTCGTCGATTTGCGACCCATAATGCAGCGGCATGTCCCAGCCGCCGAAGTCGACCATACGCGCGCCTGCCGCAACGTGCCGCGAATGCAGTGGAGTCTTACTCGTCATGTTTCTGCTTTTTCTGTGGTGCCGGCCTGTGCGATGGCCTCGCAGACGCGCGCCACCTTCGCATCGGCATCCAGTTCCTCCGTCCAATCGTTGACCAGCGAAAGCCGATTCTGCAAACCGGCGCGATTGGCAATCTGGATGTTCAGGCCGGGCCGCGCATTTATTTCCAGGATCAGCGGACCGTTGAACCGATCCAGCACGATATCCGCACCGAGGTAACCGAGTCCAGTCAACTGATGACAGCGAGCGGCGAGCGTCAGGCACTCCTGCCACAGCGGTATCGTCAATCCACCGATCGGTTCGTCCGTATCCGGATGCTCGTACACGATGTCGTTACCGAGGACGCCGTTGAGCGTCTTTCCGTCATGCAGTGCGATACCGACGCCGATTGCTCCCTGGTGGAGATTCGCCTTGCCGCGCGAGCGGCGCGTCGGCAATCGGACCATCGCCATGATCGGATAACCCTTGAACGCGAGGACTCGAATATCGGGCACGCCCTGGAAAGTCACGGGCGCGAAGAACGGATCGGTCTCCACGCGATACTCGATCATTGCGCTGTCGCGGGTACCGACGAAACTGTACTGGCCGCTGACGATGTTCGAGACGTGATGCTCGATCTCGGACTCGGATATGAAGTCACCGTTGGCAAGCTGATAGAGATGCTGCTGGCGGGCGCTGCGGCCTGTCACCACCAGGATGCCGTCACCCCCCGTACCGTGGGCGGGCTTGACGACAAAATCGCGCCGGTCGCCGACGATGTCGCCCAACCGCCGCACGTCATGTTGATTGCCGATGACCCCGTAAAGCTCGGGCACCGCGATATCTGCCTCGATGGCCAGGCGCTTGGTCAGCAGTTTGTTGTCGACGAGCGGATACAGACGCCTCTCGTTGTATCTCATGATGAACTGCGCGTTGCGCTCGTTGAGACCGAGCACTCCTCGACGACGCAAGGTCTTGGCGAGCGCAAACATCAATCGTCCTTCTGGGCCAGTTCCCGGAAGCGGTAAAGCTCCAGCAGGCGGTAACCCGAATAGCGGCCGAGCAGAATCGTCGCGGCCAGTACGACGAGCAATAGTTCAGGGAATACGAAGAAGAGGTGTCGAATCAACTCCAGATCCATGACTGCATAGCTGATGATCGCGACGAGCAACGACCCCAACCCCTGCTGTATGGCCTCGGTCGCGCCACGTTCCTCCCAGACGACCGACATGCGTTCGATCGTCATGGCGATAATGACCATCGGGAACAGCGCCACGGACAAGCCGCCTTCGAAACCGAGACGATGACTGATGATCGACAGCGCCAGCATCAGGATCACGACGATGATCAGCACCGCGCTGAGCCGCGGCACGAGCAGCAACCTGAGTCTTTCGAGATAAAAGCGGAACGCCAGGCCGAGCGAGACCAAGGTCGAGAACAATATGGCGCCCCACCACAGCTGCGTCTCGCGAAACGCCAGGGCGATCAGCACCGGCATGAAAGTGCCGAAAGTCTGCAAGCCGATCACGTTGCGCAGCAGAACAACCACGAATGCGCCTATCGGAATCAACAGCAGTACCGCGTACACGGCCTGCGTCTGGATCGGCAGCGCGAACAGCGAAAACTGATTGAGGATCGGATCGCTCTCTTCGACTCGCCGCTGCGCGATATCGATTCTGCTCATGACGTTGCGCTGCACGGCGAACCTGATCTCGGCATCGCTGCCGCCATCGACCTCGAGCAAGTCGTCATCACCCGTCCACCACAGCAGGAAGTTATCCGGCAATCCCTGGTTGCCCGTCAGCGGGTCGAAATACAACCAGCGCGTGCCGTCATGAACTTCGAGCCACGGTACGATCTCCGCTCGGCGTTGCTGATCCTGCAGGTAGATACCGCGGATCGTACGCGCCGGTATCCGCGCCGCGGCTAACAGCGTCTGCGCCACGCGCGCCCTTTCGGCCGCGGTCGGCGCGGCGCCCAGCAGTAACTCCACGTTCTGATCGACATCGGGCTGACCGAGTCGCTTCAGCAGTTCCTCGGTGAATGACTCCGCATCGGCGGACCGGGCGCGCACATCGTCGATCAGCACGTCTATCGCAGTGTCGAACGGCTCTCCCAGTCTCGGCTTCGCGGGGAACGGCGGCGTCGTGTCGCTCTCCGTTTGCGCCGGGTCTTTATAGATGACCGCCCGGTAGTACAGCGACTGCAATCCGCGCGCGCGACGCCGCGCCCATTGCACCTGCCGCCCGCCGCTGACGTAGTTCGGGGTAAAGCCGAACCCGCGCGATACGAAGTTTTCTTCGAGGATGGCGAATCCGGGCGTCAGGCCGGGAATGTACAGGTTAGCCTTGATCGGACCAGGACCTGAATCGAAGCTGACCGTCACTTCGACGGTCCAGACCTCGGTCTGGGCCTTTGGCAGTATGGGGAACCCCAGCTCACGCCACTTGTATGCTGCCAACGCGAGACCCGCAATGGCCAGCAACGCTGCGATGACCCAAACCCTGTAGCCGCGTCCACGCATATCAGTTCCGGTTCTTCGGCGATTCGGCAAGGGCTGATCCGACCAGCGCTTCGACTTCGCCTACGGCTGTCGGCAGATCGCGAGTCAGTACTTCGTGACCGTCGCGCGTCACGATGACGTCATCCTCGATGCGCACGCCTATTCCCCACCAGCGCTTCGGCACGCCTCGGCTTCCGGGCGCAATATAGATGCCGGGCTCTACCGTGAGGGCCATACCGGCCTCCAGCAGGCGCCATTGCTCCGAGACCTTGTACTCGCCGACATCGTGCACGTCCAGGCCGATCCAGTGGCCGGTGCGATGCATGAAGAACCGCTTGTAAGCACCATCGCGGATCAGAGTCGGTAAACGGCCCTTCAACAGGCCGAGGTCACGCAGTCCGCGTGTTACGACCTTAACCGCGGCGTCATGCGGGTCGTTCCAGTGGTTGCCGGGTTTGATTTGCTCCAGCGCCGCATCATGCGCCGCCAGAACGATCTCATATATCGCCTTCTGCGACTCCGAAAACCGCCCGTTCGCCGGGAACGTCCGCGTGACGTCCGACGCGTAGAAGTCGTACTCGCAGCCGATATCGATCAGCACCAGGTCGCCGTCCGCGATTTGGTGCTCGTTATCTATGTAGTGCAACGTGCATGCGTTGCCCCCCGAGCCGACGATGGGCAGGTACGACATCCGGAGGCCCTGGCGGCGGAACTCGTGCTGATACTCAGCCTCGAGTTCGTACTCGTATAGCCCGGGACGACAAACGCTCATGGCTCTTTTGTGGGCTTTGACGGCGGCCTTCGCAGAGCGCCGCATCGCGGTGATCTCCGCACGACTCTTATATAGACGCAAATCATGCAGCAGGTGATCCAGGCCGATGAATTCGTCAGGCGTATGGCTCACGGAGCTGCCCCGCTCACGCAGGGACGATACCCAGCCGATCAGGCGCTGATCGAAATCCGGATGCGTGCCGATCGAGTAGTACACGCGCTCGCACTGCTCGATGATGCCCGGAAGGATCTCGTCGATATCGGTGATCGGAAACGCGTCGTCGGCGCCGAAATCCTCTATTGCACCCTCCGTGCCGGCACGTGGCCCGTCCCATATCGCCCGCGTCTTGTCGCGCTCGCGACAGAACAACAGGAATTCCCCGTTCGGTCGACCGGGCACGAGCACGGCGACGGCATCGGGCTCATCGAAACCTGTCAGATAGTGAAAATCGCTGTCTTGTCTGAAGAAATACTCGCTGTCCCGGTTTCGCATGCGCGCCGGAGATGCAGGCAGCATGGCGATGCCGCCTTTCCCCATCATGCGCATCAACTGACGCCGACGCTTCGCGAATTCCTTCGACGTCATTCCTGGTTCCTCAATGCTGACCGGAATCGGTGGCGCCGGACCTGATCGCCTGCAGTTCTTCGAAAACGAGCTGTGCGCCGACGCGCACAAACTCGATGAGTTCGATGAGGGCCGCCTCGCCCTCTTCCTCGGTCTCCTCTTCAGTGAAACCGGCGCGAGTGATCTCGCTGAAATCTGTGACGATGTCCCGGATCACCTCATGCTTCAGGATCGAGCTGTCTTTACCGGGACTTCCCGCCGCGCCCAGTCCATGCATGAATCCCTGGCACCAGAGACCGAGACACTCCGCCCGTCGCTCGAGTGATTCGTCATCGGGCGGCAACAGCAACTGAAAACTCATCTCGCCCGCATCCAGCGCAGACCAGGCATCGCCAGCCAGGTCTTGCAGCGTCGCGATCGATGCTTCCGGACGGGAATCCGCATCGGCGAGTGTGGCATCGACCCACGGCCTGATCGCGTCAGACCCCATGACGCACGCGAGACCGCAGAACTCACCGTGGATTTCGGCAGGCTCCCCCAATGACCCAGCGCCGAACAATGCGTCGCCAACGCGGGTCCAATCCTGTCCCGATCTTTTCGCCATAGCTGGTGTGTTACCGAGAATCGTTGCCGGCCTCCGCTCACGCTTCGCCAGGATCGATTCGCGCTTGTTGTTATTCGCCGTCCGAACGACCGGCTGAAATCCGCGCCCGGCCAAGTCTCTCGCCCGAATCTTAGCACCCCGAACCACCCCTGAACATTTGCCCTGACGAGCATCAGCCACTATATTCGAGGCATGGCAGAATCATCTGAAAAGGGCTTCGAGCAAGAACTACAGCGACTCGAACGCCGCCTGGACGAGTTGGTGGTCATCACCAGCCAGATTAAGGAAGAGAACCGTTCACTGAAGCAGCGCCAGGATGCGCTGATCGGCGAACGGGCGACTCTATTACAGAAGAACGAGCAGGTTCGCGCGCGCGTCGAAGCCATGATCGGCCGCCTGAAGGCAATGGAGCACGGTTCATGAGCGACGAGATCTACGCCCACGTGAACGTAAAAATCCTGGAAAAGGAATACCAGATTTCCTGTCCGGCTGAAGAGCGCAAGGCGCTGGTCGACTCGGCCGAGCTTCTGAATAGCAAGATGCGGGAAATCCGTGACAGCGGGAAAGTCGTCGGGCTCGACCGCATCGCTGTAATGGCCGCGCTGAACATGGCGAACGAGCTGATCGCGTCCAACGGGGTCGGCTCTCGACTCGAGACCGAAGCCAAGGGCAAAGTCCGCGCGATGCGAGAGCGCGTGGAATCAGCGCTAGAGTCGGGACAGCAACTCGAACTGTAGTCGCCCGTCGTCAGACGCCCGCAGGCCGCCGACGCGGCGGCCGCATCACCGATCCAGTGCATAGATCGCATTTTTCGCGAGCGCTTCGCGCTATAATTCGCCACAGGTTCCTCCTGCGGTGTTCGAGGTAAATCCGGAAGTCTTTCGACCCTAACTTTTAGACTTGGGATCAATAGTCTGTCGGCAGCTTTGTGCACTACCGCTCTTGGCGGATAGCCTGCTCTGTCACGGCTGATCCCACCTTCCGCTCTGGTTCGAGAGCAAGCGGTTTATCACGGCACATGCGGGAGGCGCCTCTTCCCGCCTCTCCATCAGCGGCCTTGCCAAGAAAAAATCCGAACGAAGAAAGTCCCGCATGGATAACTCAGACATCCGCGTCGCCAAACGTAACGAGCGCGGATTGCTTTCCGCAGAACAGGTCGCCACGGCATCACTCGAAGTTTCAGCTGCTCTCTGGCGCCTGCCATTCATGTCCCGCAGTAATCGTATCGCAGTGTACTTCGCCGTCGGCAGAGAAATCGATTGTCGATTCCTGATAGAAGAAGCCTGGTCGCGCGGCCGTAAAGTGTTCCTCCCGGTGGTGACGAATGACGGTATGGCCTTTGCGCAATATCGCGCATCAACACCGATTTTGCGCAATCGATTCGGAATTCCCGAGCCTGTTTGCGCGCCCGCTAGATTCATCAACCCCAGCGATATCGATGTCGTGCTGGCGCCTCTGGTCGCGTTTGACGAACGAGGGAATCGCATTGGAATGGGCGCCGGCTTCTACGATCGAAGCTTCAGATTTCTTAAACAAAGAACGCGCTGGTTACGACCGCGCCTCGTCGGGCTTGCACATGAATTGCAGAAAGCCGCACAAATAAAGGCTTCCAGCTGGGACGTCCCGTTACACACCGTTGTAACAGACCGCCGCACTTACTTGGTTCGGTGATTGGATGAAGGCAGTTTTTGAACTGTTCAGTTCATCGCGTCGCTTGCACGCCGAAAGAACACAACAGCACAAGCATCAAAGTGATGAAAAACGCTCTCTGAGACGCTGATTTTGCGCCTGCAAAATGAGATCTGGTTCACCCTTGATTTACTAGCATTTTCCTTTCTGTTGTATATACTCGGCCACGGTTATCCCCGACACGGAGACTATGATGGCTAGAAAGACTGCATCTCGCAAAAAGGTTTCGCGCAAGAAGGCGAAACGTAAAACTGCGAAGAAGAAACGGGTAGTTCGTAAAAAGACTGCCAGAAAGACAACCAGGAAGAAGGCCAAGAAAAAGGCCAAGAAGAAAACTAAGCGCAAGGTGAAAAAGAAAGCCAAGCGCAAAACGAAAAAGAAAGCCAAAAAGAAAAAGAAAGTAAAGAAAAAGGCTAAGAAAAAAGCCAAGCGCAAAACGAAAAAGAAAGCTAAAAAGAAGGCTAAGAAAAAAGCCAAGCGCAAGGTGAAAAAGAAAGCCAAGAAAAAGGCTAAGAAAAAAGGTAAGAGGAAGGTTAAGAAAAGAGCCTCGCGGAGACGGTAAAGTCGACGCGACCTCCTGTCAGGAGGTTCTTCAAAGAATATGCCCGCCACTGGCGGGCATATTTCTTTCCGGCCGTTACGCCCGAGTCAGCCTTAAGGCACCAAACGGACGAAGTCCGGGTTAACAGGCTTTTCTGGACTCGCCTCGGATTGGCAGATAGTCTTCAGCCCCGGGGAGGATGAGCATGCATCACGGCGAAAAGAAACGGATGGCGGCACAGGCTGCGCTGCAGTGCATCAAACCAGGCACGATCCTGGGGGTCGGCACTGGCTCGACCGTCAACGAACTGATCGAAGAATTGCCTTCCGTGCGCGATCACATCGACGCCGTCGTCGCCAGTTCCATCGGTACGGCCGAGCGCCTCGAGGCGGCCGGGTTTGAGGTCAGCGAGCTTGCAGAAACAGGCAACCTCGACCTGTACATCGACGGCGCCGACGAAGCCAATAAGCAGTTCCACCTGATCAAGGGCGGCGGCGGGGCGCTGACGCGAGAGAAGATTCTCGCCAGCGCGGCGCGAGAATTCGTCTGCATCATTGATGACTCTAAATGGGTTGGCGTGCTCGGTAAATTCCCCCTGCCCGTCGAGGTCATCCCGATGGCCCGTTCATTCGTCGCCCGCCAGTTCGTCAAGAGCCGCGGCCAACCGATCGCGCGCGAAGGTTATCTGACCGACAACGGCAACGAGGTCATCGACATTTACAACCTCCAGATTACCAACCCGGTCGAAATGGAGAGCCGCTTTAACCAGATACCCGGAATCGTAACGGTGGGAATATTCGCGAACCGGCCCGCGGACCGGATTTTCATGGCGGACGACAATGGGGTTCGGGAGTTGACGCGGAGGTAATTACGCCGGCGCATCGCTCCGATAACGAACCCGCCGATTTGGCGGGTTTTGTTTTTCTATCGAAGAAGGTGCTAGTACCCGATACGACCTTGCGGCTGTGTGACATGCATGGTCGGACCAGGATTGATGACCTGCTGCGCAGGCCACCCTTCGGGCTTCGCGGCCTACGGCCGCTCGTCTGTCTCCCCGTCATCTGGATCGCTGCGCGATCCATCTGCCGGACCCGACTCGAACGAAGGTTCGAATCCGCAAGGTCCCCCAGCCACCTACAAAAAGGCCCGCTGAGCGGGCTTTTTTGTAGGTGGCTGGGGGACCAGGATTCGAACCTGGGTTGACGGAGTCAGAGTCCGTAGTCCTACCACTAGACGATCCCCCAAGAGATCGGCGGCCTGCGCCGCGCGTAAGACTCTAGCGCTTGGAGTATTGCGTCGCGCGGCGGGCCTTGCGGAGGCCAACCTTCTTACGTTCCACTTCGCGCGCATCGCGGGTCACGAAGCCGGCTTTACGCAGGGACGGACGCAACGACTCGTCGTAGTCGAGCAATGCACGGGTGAGTCCGTGACGAATCGCGCCAGCCTGGCCGGTCGTGCCACCGCCGTGCACGCGGACCGTGACGTCAAACTTGTCACCAAGTTCGGTCAGGTCCAGCGGCTGGCGCACGATCATGCGTGCGGTCTTGCGACCGAAAAACTGGTCCAGCGAGCGCTGGTTGACCGTGATGCTGCCGCTGCCCGGACGCAGGTACACGCGGGCCGTCGAAGATTTGCGTCGGCCGGTGCCGTAAAAGACGTCAGATGCCATATTAAAGTTCTCTCGATTCCTGGCGCTCAGAGTTCCAGCGGCTGGGGCTGCTGAGCGGTGTGCGTGTGCTCGGGGCCCGCGAAGACCCGCAGTTTCTTGATCATCGCAGCGCCGAGCTTGTTCTTCGGCAGCATGCCCTTGACGGCCTTCGTGATCACCTGCTCGGGGGCCTTTTTCAACAGGTCCTCGAGGTTGATCGACTTCAGGTTACCAATGTACCCGGTGTGGTGGTGGTACACCTTGTCTTTGAGCTTGTTGCCCGTAACCCGGATTTTCTCCGCATTGACGACGACGATGTAATCGCCCGTGTCGACGTGCGGCGTGAACTCCGGCTTGTGCTTGCCCTTCAGGCGCGTCGCGATCTCGGTCGCCAGACGCCCGAGCGTACGGCCGCTCGCGTCCACGACATACCAGTCGCGCTTTACCTCGGCGGGCTTAGCGGAAAATGTTTTCATTACTGTTAAATCCGTGGCTCGGCCCGGACGGATCTCCGGACGCGGAAAAGGCGGCGATTTTACTGGCGCTGGCCCGACTTTTCAATCACTTGCCGAACGCATACTCGAGATTGACAGACGCAAACGTGTCCGTCTCCTCGGTGCCGGGCTGGACATCCGTGTTGTGCTGGATCTTGTATGACAGCACCAGGGCGAGAGCCCCGTAAATGCTGGCCCCCAGCTCCGTCAGTGACTCGACGAACGTGTTGCTGGAGCCGCCATTGACGCTCAGCGCCTGCGCAAACCAGGCTGTCTCGGAAATGGTCCATTTATAGTCCCCCGAGGCGCGCCAGTTGAACTCATCGATGCTCCCGGTGCTCTGGCGCGTGCCGTCCGGCAGGATCTGCTGCGTGTCTGACTGGCTGGCACCGATACCGACTTCGGCGTTCAACGCGTGCTTGTCCGTCATGATAAATCGACGGCCGATACCGACGAACTGGAAGGTCTGCTGAGGGAACGACGTAAACCGGTTCTTGTTGTAGTCCAGCAGGCCGAACAGGTAGGTGCGCTCCGAGAGGTCGAATTTCGCGTCATAGGTCGCCTTGTAGGACTCGGCCGTCGTGTCCTTGTCCACGGATTGGCCGAGCGCCCGCCCGCTGAGCGTGTGGTGCCAGCGTTCGCCGTCCCAGTTGACGCCTGCCTCCAGATTCCCCGACGTATTTTCTGTATTGCCGCCGGTCGCCAGGTAACCCAGCAAGACGCGACCGGACCATGGCCCTGCCTCTTCGGCCTTCTCTTCGGCCGCGTTGGCGCCGGCATTCGCCAGGAAGAACGCGAGCAAGACGCCCGTAACCCTAAGGATTTGCTTCATTTTTGTATCCGGCTGGTGAAAATCGGCTGCGCATCATAGCGCAATATGACGGTCTTTATAATGCCGCTCTGCAGCCGTCGATCCATGCGGACGGCCGCAAAACCGGCGATCCCGATACCTGCGATCTTTTGCTGCGTTGCGGTTTTGATCGCCGGATCGATCGTGACCGGCAATGCGCATGACTCCGGGGGCGCCGCAGCGCGAAAACTGTGGATTCGGTTCGTTTCGACGTCACATTTTTTGGCCGCAACACGGCAAGGGTGAGACGGCTGTCACATATTTGGCGACCGTCATTGCATCTTATGTTGAACTCTGCAATTAATCTGCGTCGGGTTATTGGGGAGTAAGAATATATGGCTTACAACGGCAAAACGTCTAGTGACATTCCTGCCATCAATCGGTTTCTGACCTACTGTCGCGTGCGCACGGTTCCCGCGAAGACGGTCATGATCCATGCAGGAGATCTACCGGACAGTCTTTACTACATCACCTCAGGTTCGGTCGAAGTCATGATCGAGGACGAGGATGGGAACGAAATGGTACTGGCATACCTGAATAAGGGGCAGTTTTTCGGAGAAATGGGTCTGTTTCACGATCAGCCGAGCCGCAGCGCATGGGTGAGAACCCGCGTCGCGTCGGAAATCGCCGAGATGACCTATCCGCGCTTCCGCCAGATCGCGAGTGAGAGTCCCGGACTGGTATTCGAACTCGCGACGCAGCTCGCAACACGGCTCGACCGCACCAACCGCAAGCTCGGCGATCTCGCATTCGTCGATGTGACCGGCCGTGTGGCACACGCAATCATGGACCTGTGTAAAGAACCGGATGCGATGACGCACCCGGACGGCATGCAGATCAAGGTCAGTCGTCAGGAACTTAGTCGCCTGGTCGGCTGTTCCCGCGAGATGGCCGGACGCGTGCTGAAGATCCTCGAGGAACAGGGCCTGGTGTCGGCGAGCGGCAAGACGATCGTCGTCTACGACGCGCGCCCAAAGCAGACCATTAGCGCGGTCGCCACCGCCACGTAAAGCGAACGCCCCGGCCGCCGGCCGGAATCAACCAGTGAACCGCTGCCTGCCTAGGCGCAGGCAGCGGTTATTTTCTTGCGCATCTCGGAAATCGTCCGGACGTAGTCGTCGCTGCCGAAGATGGCGGAGCCGGCGACGAAGGTATCGGCGCCCGCTGCGGCGATGCCGCCGATGTTGTCGACTTTCACGCCACCGTCGATCTCCAGGCGAATCTCACGGTCGGGCGGCAGGTCGAGAGCGTCGATGCGTTGTCGCACCGCGCGAATTTTATGGACGGCGGACGGGATGAATGCCTGCCCCCCGAAACCCGGGTTGACGGACATGACGAGCACGAGATCCAGCTTCTCGAGCGTGTAGTCGAGAACTTCGAGAGGCGTGGCCGGATTCAACGCCAGGCCGGGCCGGCAGCCGACCTCGCGAATGAGACCGATGGTCCGGTCGACATGCTCGCTGGCTTCGGGATGGAAGCTGATGAACGTAGCGCCGGCGGCGGCGAAGTCATGCACCAGGCGATCGACCGGACGCACCATCAGGTGCACGTCGATGGGCGCCTCGATACCGTGCTTGCGCAGCGCCTTGCACACCAGCGGACCGACCGTCAAATTCGGCACGTAATGATTGTCCATCACGTCGAAATGCACGACGTCCGCATCGGCCGCGAGCACGGCCTCGACTTCTTCGCCGAGGCGCGCGAAGTCCGCGGAAAGAATCGAGGGAGCGATCAGATAGTCACGCACGTATTTAGTCCTGTTGGATGCTTGCGAGAATGGTAGCAGCAGTCAAAAACCCTGTCAGAAAACGCCGCTACTTGATGCCTCTGCGGTCCTTGACCAGATCATACGCAGCATTGATCTCACGAGTCTTCTCCTTCGCCACCTCGAGCATCGCATCCGGCAGGCCCTTGGCCACGAGCTTGTCGGGATGATGCTGGTTCATGAGCCGCCGGTAAGCCGTCTTGATTTCCTTGTCGGAGGCGTCGGCTTCTA
>CAZISL010000079.1:0-12417 GCA_964541975.1 uncultured Chromatiaceae bacterium
GGTCCGAACGGGGCGCCGCCACACAGGGACAGCACTTTGATATTCGGCAGCGTACGCGCGAGTTCGCGCAGCGCGTTGGCCACCTGATCGGCGAGCTCCCGGGTCGGGCACAACACCAAAGCCTGGACACTGAATGAACCGCGGTCGAGTTTCTGCAGCAAGCCGAGGCCGAAAGCCGCCGTTTTACCCGAGCCGGTCTTTGCCTGGCCGATGACATCTCTTCCGGCCAGGATGTGCGGCAAACTCTGCGCCTGGATCGGCGTCATCTCGGCATAACCGAGAGATTCAAGATTGTTGAGCAGCTCCGCGCTCAGCTCAAGTGAGGCAAAGGCGATCGGGTCGTTGCTGGAGTGCGTAGTCACGTGGTGCGAATGCCGGTTGGGTGAACCAGTCTAGCGCAGTTCGGGATCAGCCACCGATGACGGCTGACGATGGCAACGGTGACACCGACAACTCCCGCCCAAGTGTTAAATCGGTTCTACGAAGCCGGTACGAATTTGGGGACAGTGACCATAACTGCTCAACAACAGCGTATTAAGCAGATGAAGTGTCCGGGCGCAGTCGACGAGCAAACGGCTAACGCAGTCACCCGCCTGGGGAGATTTCAATGCCAAGGATGGCGCCGTCTTGTGCACCCGGCCTGAGGACTGGCCTTGGTCTAGGGTACGAGTCCATCTTCAAGGGGAAAGCGATGGAATCGTCGATGTCCGGGCAATGCAGGAACTGATGAACGACTGGCGCGAGTATCTGGCAGTCAGAGATCGGCGGGCAACGATCGAAACGCTACGATCACACACCAGCACCGGACGTCCGGCGGGTAGCGACGAATTCGTGGCCGACCTTGAACAAGTCGCTGCACGGCCACTGCGAAAACGCGAGCCCGATCCTCGGCCTAATAGTTTGGGTCACTGTCCCCCAATTACATCATGAGCGCGAAGCGCACCAGGACAGTTCCGAAAAGTAACGCGCCAAACCAGCCGTATGGTTTCTGAAAGCGCTGATGCCAGATCATCTGCAAAAAGACGTAGAAGCAGGTGACGATGCACAACTTGGTCCTGTAGATTTCCCGAATTCAAGGATTCGTCCGTCAGAAAATCAGCAGCGTCGAACCCCACGCGAACCCGCCGCCGAACCCTTCCATGATCACCGTGTGGCCGCGCTGGATGCGGCCATCGCGGACGGCTTCGTCCAGGGCCAGCGGAATCGATGCTGCAGACGTATTGCCATGCCGGTCAACCGTCACGACGACCTGCTCCATCGGCAAACCGAGCTTCTTCGCCGTGGCCTGGATAATTCGAATATTGGCCTGATGCGGCACCAACCAATCGATATCGTGCTTGCTGAGCCCGTTTACCTCCAGCGTCTCCTCGACGATATCTCCGAGCGCCTTGACGGCCCACTTGAATACCTCGCTGCCCTGCATCCGCGCGTACGCCTCGCCTTCGAGGACTTGCGCATAGTTAGCCGATACGCCGGCCGGAACGTTGAGGAGCTCGTGGTACTTGCCGTCCGCATGCAGATGCGTGGCGATGATGCCCGGCTCGGCGGACGCTTCCAGCACGACGGCGCCCGCACCATCACCAAACAGGATGCAGGTATTGCGATCAGTCCAGTCGATGATGCGAGTGAAGGTCTCGGCGCCGACGACGAGGGCTCGCTGCGCACCCTCGGTACGGAAAAAGCGATTCGCGATGTCCATCGCGTAAACGAAGCCGGCGCATGCCGCCTGCACGTCAAACGCGGCTCCGCCGTTGTGAATGTTCAGGCGATTCTGCAGCAAACAGCCTACGCTCGGAAAGACCTGATCCGGCGTCGTCGTGGCGACAATGATGAGATCGATATCCGCCGGTTTCAGACCGGCCATGTCCAGCGCCTGCCGCGCGGCATGTTCGGCCAGTCCGCTGGTGCGCTCGTCATCGGCGGCGATATGCCGCTCGCGGATACCGGTGCGGGACACGATCCATTCGTCTGTCGTGTCCACCATCTGCTCCAGATCGGCGTTGGTCATGACCTTCGCTGGCAGGTAGCTGCCGGTTCCGACAATCCTGGCGTAACTCATTGAACGTTGTCCGCTTCCGTGGAACTCGACCGCGGACTGCGCGCAGCGCCTTCGCCCCACTGCCAGCCCGTGATCTCCGGCATGTCTTCACCGTGCTGGTGGATGTACTGCTCGTGCTCGATCAGTTTGTCCCGGATCGCCTGTTTCGCATACGCGGCCCGCGCGCCGAGCTGCGGCACGCGATCGATCACATCGCCGACGAGGTGGAAGCGGTCGATGTCGTTCAGCACGCACATGTCGAAGGGCGTGGTCGTCGTGCCCTCTTCCTTGTAGCCACGCACATGCAGGTTGCCGTGGTTGGCGCGGCGATAGGTCAAGCGGTGAATGAGCCACGGATAGCCGTGAAAGGCGAAGATGATCGGCTTGTCCTTCGTGAACAACACGTCGAAGTCCTGGTCACTCAGTCCGTGTGGATGCTCTTCCTTCGGCTGCAGCGTCATCAGGTCCACCACGTTTATGAACCTGACCTTTAGTTCGGGCACGTGCTCGCGCAGGATATCCACCGCGGCGAGGGTCTCCAGCGTAGGTGAATCGCCGCAGCACGCGAGCACCACGTCCGGTTCGCCGCTTTCGTCGTTACTCGCCCACTCCCAGATACCAATGCCGGCGGTGCAGTGCTTGATGGCCTCGTCCATGCTGAGCCACTGCGGCGCGGGCTGCTTACCGGCCACCACCACGTTGATGAGATTCCGGCTGCGGAGGCACTGGTCGGTGACGTACAGCAAGCTGTTCGCGTCCGGTGGCAGGAACACGCGCACGACTTCCGCCTTCTTGTTGACCACGTGGTTGATGAAACCCGGATCCTGGTGGCTGAAGCCGTTGTGGTCCTGCCGCCAGACATGCGAGGACAGCAGGTAGTTCAGCGAGGCGATGGGCCGGCGCCATGGAATCTCGTGGCACACCTTCAACCACTTCGCATGCTGGTTGACCATGCTGTCGACGATGTGAATAAAGGCCTCGTAGCACGAGAAGAAACCGTGCCGACCGGTGAGCAGATAGCCCTCCAGCCAGCCCTGGCACTGGTGCTCGCTCAGCATTTCCATCACGCGGCCGTCCGGCGCCAGGTGGTCGTCGTCGTCGTAGGTGTCCGCGACCCAGGCGCGATTGGTCACGTCGAGCACGTCCTGCCAGCGATTCGAGTTGTTCTCGTCCGGGCTGAATAGTCGGAAGTTGTTGCTCGACAGGTTCCGTTCCATGACCGCGCTCAGGAACTTGCCCATCGTGCGCGTGGATTCGGCGATCGTGGCACCCGGCGACGGCACGTCGACCGCAAACTCCTGGAATGCCGGCATTCGCAGATCTTTCATCAGCAAGCCACCGTTCGCATGGAGATTCGCGCCCATGCGCAGCTCCCCTTCCGGCGGCAGATGTGCCAACTCCGGCGCCAGCCGGCCTTCGGCGTCGAACAACTCCTCCGGCTGGTAGCTCTGCATCCATTGCTCCAGCAGCTTCACGTGCTCCGGGTTCTCATGCATCGCACCCATCGGCACCTGGTGAGAGCGCCAGGAGCCCTCCGTCTTCTTGCCGTCGACCTCCTTAGGACAGGTCCAGCCCTTCGGCGTGCGCAACACGATCATCGGCCAGCGCGGTCGCTCGCGGAAACCGTGGCGCCGCGCGTCGCTCTGAATGTGCTGGATGTCACCGACGATCGTGTCGAGTGTCTGCGCCATCAGCTGATGCATCGTGTCCGGATCGTCGCCCTCGACGAAATACGGCGTGTAGCCGTAACCGCGAAACAGCTGGTCGACTTCCTCGTTGCTGATGCGCGCCAACACGCAGGGGTTGGCAATCTTGTATCCGTTCAGGTGCAGGATCGGCAGCACGGCGCCGTCCGTGACGGGATTCAGGAACTTGTTCGAATGCCAGCTCGTGGCCAGCGGCCCGGTCTCCGCCTCGCCGTCACCCACCACGCACGCGACGATCAGATCGGGGTTGTCGAAGGCCGCGCCGTAGGCATGCGACAGCGCGTAACCAAGCTCGCCACCTTCGTGAATCGAACCGGGGGTCTCCGGCGCGACATGGCTCGGGATGCCGCCGGGGAACGAGAACTGCTTGAAGAGTCGCTTCATGCCTTCCTCGTCTTGCGAGATGTTGGGATACACCTCGCTGTACACGCCCTCCAGGTAGGTGTTGGCGACCAGCCCCGGGCCACCGTGACCGGGGCCGGTGATGTACAGCATGCTGAGTTCGTCGCGTTTGATCACGCGATTCAGGTGCGCATAGATGAAGTTCAGGCCCGGTGTCGTGCCCCAGTGTCCCAGCAGCCGCGGTTTGATGTGCTCCCTGGACAGCGGCTCCTTGAGGAGCGGATTGTCGTAGAGATAGATCTGACCCACTGACAGGTAGTTGGCTGCGCGCCAGTATGCGTCGATCAGTTCGAGTTCGTTTTTCGACAATGGATGTTCCATGGCGGTCTCCTTCAGGATCGGACGACGTGAGCCTCAGCAATCTGCGTTAGCAGGATGGCTCATCCCCCCGAGAAACAGGCCTTCACTGCATGCTGCTGCAACATGCGCGGGGAACCGGTGAGTATCGCGCAAGACCCCAGTGCCGGATAGTGAAACTTGTGTGACAGTCTTCGCCTCGCGGGCTGGATTGGATCCGGTGGCCGGCGACGAGCGCAACGGGATCACGAGTCGGCGCGGACCGCAGCGGAGTCCCGGATGCAGTCCACGGTTTGCTCGGCGATCTCGAGTTCCTCGTCGGTGGGGATCACGAGCACCTTGATCGGGCCATCGGCAGGCTGGATTTCCCGTGCGCCGCTCGCTGAGGACGCATTCCTGGCCGGATCGATCGCGATGCCCAGTGCCGACAGGCCGCCGCAGGCGCGGGATCGAATATCCGGCGAGTTCTCGCCGATACCCGCCGTGAAAACGATCGCGTCGACCCTGCCGAGCGCGGCGCAGTAGGCCCCGATGTACTTCTTTATACGGTAGGCATAGACGTCGATGGCGAGTGCGGCGCGCGCGTCTCCCTGATCGGCGCGGCGCAGGACCTCCCGCATGTCATTGGCGCCACAGATTCCCTTCAGGCCGCTATCCCGGTTCAGCATCGACTCCAGCGCGTCGTTGTCGAGACCCGTCGCGCGAGCCAGGAAAAAGACGATCGCAGGATCCAGGTCGCCGCAGCGCGTTCCCATGACCAGGCCTTCGAGCGGTGTCATTCCCATGGAGGTGTCGACGCTGCGTCCGTTCTCGATGGCGGCGGCACTGGCGCCGTTGCCGAGGTGCAGGACGATCAGGTTCAGCGTGTCCAGCGGTTGCCCGAGATAGCGGGCCGCCTGCTTCGCGACAAAGCCGTGGGATGTGCCGTGAAAGCCGTATCGGCGCACCTGGTGAGACTCGTACAGCTCGTGCGGGAGCGCGTACCGATGGGCGTGCGGCGGGATTGACTGGTGAAACGCGGTGTCGAACACCGCGACGTGCGGCACGCCCGGCATCCCGGCGGTCGCCACCTCGATGCCGACGAGGTTGGCCGAGTTGTGCAACGGTGCGAGCGGAACCTGCTCGCGGATGCGTTCGACGACGCGATCGTCGATCAGCGCCGGGGCCTGGAACGCCTCGCCACCGTGCACGACGCGGTGGCCGACGCCGAACAGATCGTCCGGGTTCGGCATGGTATCCGAGTCGCGCAGGGCCGCGGCGATCCAGGCGAAGCCCTCCCGGTGATCCGCGACCACGCCCTCGCGCTGCGATTCCCGCATCGTCCCGCCCTGCCGGTGGCGGCACGTGAGCAGCGCCTGATCCTCGCCGATCCGCTCCATGAGCCCGGACGCCAGCACCTCGCGGCTCCGCATGTCGAACAGCTCATACTTGATCGATGAGCTGCCGGCGTTCAGCACCAGTACCTTCATGATGGCTCGTCCACCACAACTATCTCGACTCCTCATTGAGAAACGTCCGACAGGCAACATCGAGGCATGCGGCCTTCGGGGCGCGAGGCTCGAGTATAGCGGCCGCCGGACAAGGCTTGGGGCGATCTTAGTGGCGGTCACTGACCGGACTCTCCGCGACGAACGCCTAGCCCGGCGCGTCGAACCTGCTATTTTGGGCCTGTCACCATGCTGCAGGACGGCCTCGGGTATGAACCAGACCGCCGACAAACCGCTGAACGTCAACCGCGCGCTGTGGTTCACGATCGCGCTCAGTTTCGCGTTCGTCGGCCTGATCTGGCTGACCGGACAACTGTGGCTGGATCCGCCGGAGTTCGCCGCGCGCCAGCGCGGGGCGATCGTGCCGCGGATGTGGTACCCGTGGCAGCTGGCCGAGCCCACGTTCTGGAGTCGCGCATCGGCGTGGATCGCGTATGGCCTTCACCAGGTCGCCATCTGGTACCTGATCTGGCGCGCCCAGGCCGGCAGCTACAAATACAGCTCGAACCTGCACTGGTTCAACGTCGCCGCGCTGGTCACGAATGCCGTGTTCATCAGCCTGCACCTGGTGCAGACGCACATCTGGTATGACGGACTGGCGCAGGACGTCCCCGAGGTGACGTCGCAGGCGTCGGTCGTGCTGATGCTGGTCGGCATCCTGATCATCGAGAACCAGCGCCGCGGCATGTTTTTCGGCGCGAAGGTGCCGATCGCGAAAAGTGCGACACGGGCGATCCGCAAGTATCACGGCTACTACTTCGCGTGGGCGATCCTGTACACCTTCTGGTATCACCCGATGGATTTCACCGGCGGCCACCTGTTCGGATTCTTATATATGTTCCTGCTGATGCTCCAGGGCAGCCTGTTCTTCACCCGCGTGCACGTCAATCCGCGCTGGACGATCGTGCTGGAAGTGTCGGTCGTCGCGCACGGCGTGATGGTCGCGATACTGGCGCACCACGAGTGGCCGCGATTCTTCGCCGGCTTCCTCGGCATGTTCGTGATCACGCAGATGCACGGCCTCGGGCTCAGCAAGGCGACGCGCTGGATACTGGGCGGGTTATACGTCGGCGCCGTCGCGCTGGTGTATGTACAGACCAAGGGGCTAATGTACGCGTACGAAGCAGCGCTGATCCCGTTCGTCGAATTCCTCCTGGTCGTAATCGTCAGCGCGCTGGTCTGGCTGCTGGCGCGCTTACTCAGCGCCGGTCGGCCGCGGGCGGTCGCGTAACCGTCTCCGCTGCCAGACGACGGTCTATTCCTGCTCCAGCAGCAACTTCATCAGCTGCACGTAGTCGGATAACCCGATCACTCCGTCCGGGGCGCCGACCGGGTGTAGATCGCCATGCGCAAGATCGTTGTTGGTCGGCTCTTTCAGCCCGACAACGAATTGCGAGCACACCAGCAGGTCTCCCACGTTGAGAACGCTGTCCGGTGCGCCCCAGGGCGCCACGTCGCCGTCATTGAAATTGTAGTTCAGCGGTATGGGGTCCACGCCATCGAGATAGGTGTCGCCGTCCGTATCGGGGTTGAACGGGTCGGTATCGGTGAGCGGATCGTATGCGGGATTGCCGTCGAAGTTGGCCTCTTCCACGTCGGTAAGGCCGTCGTTGTCATCGTCATCGTCGCAGACATCGCCCTGGTCGTCGGCGTCATTATCTTCCTGCAACGGATTTGCAACCGTCGGACAATTATCGAGGGTGTCCGGCACACCGTCGTCATCACCGTCGACGGGGCATGAATCACACGAGGCCCAGCACTGGGTTCCGGTATCGATACTCCCGGCTCCATGCGGCACGGCGACGCCATAATTCGCGTACTGGTCGCACGGTTGAAAGTCGCAACTGCTTCCTTGTGGCGCCCCGCCGATCGCGCCGCTCCAGCCATTGATCGTGAACAGGTATTCATGATTCCCTGCGGGTAGCCACAAGGTCAGCTCCCAGATATTGTCGCCATCGGCGTCGGACATTGGGCTGCAGCTGCCGCACCAGCCGTTGAATCCCCCATTGAGGTAGACAACATCGGACGGCGACAGCTGCAACGACGTGACGTCCACGGCAAAGTGCACCGGGCTGTACGTAGGCGTCAACGGCTCCGTCATGAGTAGCTGCAACTTGCCGTCGGCAGTGCTGACGTTATTGGAAACGAAGGTGCAGTAGTTGCCGCTAAATCCCCCGAATTCGCTGACTTCCCAACGGCGCGCATCTACGGGCGCGTCGAACTCGTCGGTCCACTCCAGCGTGAAGTTGTTGTTCGTTCCGGCGTTGCCGCTACCCGGGGTGTATTCGTAGTAGCGAACATATTCATAAGACGATGTGACCGGCAGGATAGCCGGGTCCCAGTTTCCGACCCAGCTCGGGGCGTCCGCGGCCCAGAGGTTCATCAGGATACGCATCGGATAGATGAGGCCCTCCACGTATGGGGCATCCTGCGTGTAGGCCAGGTTGCCGTCGATGAACCAGCGAACGATGCCCGGCTCCCATTCGAACGCATAGTCATGCATGCCGGCATGCGGATTGAAAGGCGTCGGAACAATTTGCGTGACATTCCAGGGGCCGGGATAGTGCGTCGTGAACTGTACCGATGCGTCCCGGTTGCCCGTCATCTCGACATCGATTTCGTTATTCTCCGCCGGCCAGTTGCAGCCCAGGTCCATGTTGTAGGTAAAGAATGAACTGACGACGCCGTCGCCCTGCGCGGACTGCATGCGGGTCTCGAAGCGCCCGTACAGGTAGGCCTGATGCGTCTTCAGCGCCCCGCTGGCGCAACTCTGCCCCTGGACGCTGGCCGCGGCCAGCATCAGAGCTATCGCCATCAGGGCACTAAAATATTTCATGTCTGTCTGAGATTTCTTGCTGCGTTGTTCTTCCCCGCGCAGTCGCTATCGAGCGTTTACACATGCGACGACTGGTCGAACCAGCACCTGGCGCTCCATCGAGGGCCCGCGACGCGTCCGCTCGGCCGCCACCACTAACTAACTAACACATGGTGCAGGCGATTGGCATACGTATTGATGACAGGTTCGCGAGGCTGACCACTGACCCCATATTACGTAAGCATTTTTCGGTTATTACGTAGTCAAGCACCATCATCCCGGATTGTGCGATGCGGCTTAGACCCCAAGTTAGAACTATCAGTCTGCTTCGGTTGGCCCAAAAGGAGTCGGCTGAATGTTGTACGACATTTACGAGACAATTCGGGAATTACTCGATCGGGGCGGCGAGGTCATGGTGCTGCTCGCGTGGGTCGTATTCGTCATGTGGACGCTGATCATCGAGCGTCTGGTATTTATGCTGACCGAGAACCGTGTCCGCTTGAAGGCGGTTCTGGCCGAGTGCGAATCGCGCGGAGAAAACGACTCCTGGAACGCGCAGTCGATCTACGATGCTGTCGTTTCGCGGCTTTCGATGCGCTTCGAGTCGGGCATCGAGTTGATTCGGACCCTCGCCAGGTTGTGTCCGCTGTTCGGCCTGCTGGGTACCGTCACCGGCATGATCGTAATTTTCGAGGTGATGACCGCGACGGGCAGCAGTTCGCCGAGGGCGATGGCGGCCGGCGTGGCGAAGGCCACGCTAACGACGATGGGCGGCATGGTTGGAGCGCTGAGCGGAATATTTCCCGCCGCAATATTGAGCCGGTTTGCTCAGAATCAGCGGACCTCGCTGCAGACGCGCCGCCTGACTTCAAGCGATGTTCAGGTGTGGCCAATTTCAGGCTTACCGACACCGCTTCGATGGATGGTGGCGCCGACAACCGCTTTCTTCATCACAATGGGATTGTTGTTCCTGATGCAGACACTGATCGAGACGGGCGAACCAGCCATTCAGCAGATGGTGGCAACCGAGTACTTCGAATTCATCCGCGTTCGCCGGGAAGAAAGAATCGAGACGCGCTCCGAGAAACCGACCAAGATCATGCCGGAGAAAACGCCCGACATACTCGTGTCTCGGGAGCCAACCGAACAGCAGGCCGGCGCGATAGAAATTAACTACCCGGTGGCGGTGGACCGACCGGTAGCCAACACCATGGAGTTCGTTGGCCGGATCGGCGATTTCGGATCGCCCGACGGCGAGTTTCTGCCGCTGGTCCGGGTTCTGCCGATCTATCCGGCACAGGCGCTGGCCCGGAAACTTGAGGGCTGGGTCATCGTCGAATTCACGATCGCCGAAACCGGGGCCGTCACTGACACCAGGGCGGTCGAATCGTCGAATCCGATATTCGAAGTCGCGGCCGTTAACGCGGCCAAAAAATTTAAATACCGGCCGCGTATCCACCAGGGCAAACCGGTTGCGGTGACCGGCGTCAGGGTCAAGCTGACCTTTGTGCTGAATAAGTCAGGCTAGGAGGCGCATGTCGGCCTGCTCTTCTCAGACTGCGACCTGTATTCGGAATGCTGACAGAACAACTGCATATAATGTGTCGCAGCGGGCCTCCCAGCGTCGCCCGGCGCATAACAGATACGGCTACATCAATGTCAAAACGCGTCTCGTCAGCTTTCGGTCTGACGCTTTCCCTCCTCATCTTCACGTTGCCAATCGTGGTCACCGGCTGTGCCGAACCATCGACGCCGGAAGCAGAGGTCCGGGCACTAATAGCCAAGACCGAGACCGCCGCCGAGGCGCGTGACCTCGGGGACATTCGGCCGCTGATTGCGGACACCTATACCGACCGGCGCGGAAACAACAAATCGGACATCGAGAGACTATTGCGGCTCTTGTTCATCACACACCAGTCGGTGCACCTGCAGGTCTATGTCGAATCCATTCAATTCGAGCAACCCGGCGTTGCGAACGCCGTTGCGCTCGTCGGCATGGCCGACACGGCCGGCGCCCTGCCCGACGTGGACCTCTATCAGTTCGACGTTCGGCTGATCAGGAATGACGATGAAGAGTGGCAACTCGTCAAAGCGGACTGGCGTCGCGGGCTGGGGAAGGCACCCGAACGTTGATCGAAGCGAGATACGGCTAAGTGACCTAGCCCCGTATTCATACTGGTGTTAGATACTCTGGGTGTCTG
The DNA here is from genome assembly GCA_964541975.1 of uncultured Chromatiaceae bacterium. Lineage (GTDB taxonomy): Bacteria > Pseudomonadota > Gammaproteobacteria > Steroidobacterales > SMWD01. Next base: position 10,947 of record CAZISL010000079.1, read on the forward strand.
GCACCTTTCACTCTTTGTCCGTAAGCCGAATCACCTCGCCGGTCACGCCGTCCATGACGATCACCGTATTGTCTTCGGTCAGACTGATCGACGTCGGGTTCCTGATCTTACGCCAGGTCTTCACGGTCTCGCCCGTCTTGCGGTCCACGAGCCAGACACGGGGCCGGACGACGCTGTCGGCGAAAGCGAAGTAGTCATCGTTGACGGCCACCGCACTTGCGGCCTGCGGAAAGCCGAATTGGGTGAGGTCGTAGGGCGCCGTGACTTGACCGGTGGCGACATCGACGATGCGCCAGCCGTAGCTGTCGGCGACGAGCAGCTTGTCCTGGCCGGCTTCGGTAAACGACGCCACCCCGCGAGCCCCGGCGAACTGGCCGGCGATGAGCGTGCTGTGCTCACCCGTCTGCGCATCGACTTTTTCGATCGACGAATGCGCGGGTCGGCTGACGTAGACGTGGCCATCCGGGCCGATCGCGAGGTTGTCGAGCGGCGGGACGAGCGTCGCGACCTTCCGCGGCGCCTGCCAGCCGTCACCATCGGGGTCGATGCGCCAGACGTCGCCGCTGTGCCAGTCGACACCCCAGATCGCGCCGTTCCGGTCGATGTTGACCGCAACGATCTGCCCAAGCCCGTCGGCGATTGGCGTCACCTCGCCGGTCTCGATATCGATCTGCACGACGGTGCCCTTGTTTACGAGCGGGCCGATCAGCACGTTGTCATCGGTGATCTCGAAACTGTTGAGGTTGCCGTTCTTGCTCGTGACCAACCTGCGTTCGCCGGTGCTGGTCCAGTTTTCGTCGACCGCAAATTCAAAGAGCTTGTCGATGCCAATCTGACCGGCCAACAACCGGCCGTCCCTGGTGAAGTGGATTGGATTCGCGAGCGGCAGGTTCGGCACGATGACATCGACCTGGCCGTCCGCGCGCAGCGCTCGGATCTCGCCGGCGATCAGCGCGGTCCAGACCAGCGTGCCGTCGGGCGCGAATGCAAGGTCGTCGGCTTCCCCCAGCGGCGGGGGCACGATGATTTCGACCTCGCGGGTCTCGACGTCGATGCGATAGATCGTCTTCGACCCGACGCTGCCGGCGTAAAGCTTGCCGTCGGGGCCGAACTCGATGCCGTTCGGGGATTGGATCGGGCTGCCCGGCACCAGCGTATCGAGGCGCCACTCGTCGGTGGCGTTGACGGTCTGACCGCCGCCGGCGAAAGCGGCGATCAGCATCGTGGCAGTCAGTAAGACGGGGATTCGGGTTCGCATGAGAACTCCTGCTGTTGGAAAGCGCTGGTGTCAGACACCATCAATAGTTGGGGTCGAACCGCAGTTATCACTATAGCGTGAATCACGCAAATCTCACGCACAGCATTTATCGCTTGTAACAATGCAAAGGTGACTGAGGTGTATCAGGAACGCCGCTGTAAAGACACAGACGCTATCGCCATAGCACCCGCTGCCAAAAAACAGTAGAAGCCG
>CAZISL010000080.1:0-13626 GCA_964541975.1 uncultured Chromatiaceae bacterium
CGGTTCGGCTTCCTGCGTTTCGACGATGTAGGTGTCTTCGATCGGGCCATTGATCGGAAAACCGCCGGCTTCTCTATTGGCGCCGGCCGAGCCGTCGAAGGCTGCGGCCGCGAGCGATGAATCGAATGTGCCGGATTCGGATAGCTCTGCCGTTGCGGGAACAGCTATCGGTTTGATGGCCGCGGGTCGCGTCTGTCGCCCGACGCCGAGGGCCGCCAGCAATCGGCCACGCAGCATCAGCAGGCTCGCGGCAGCGCCGAGCAGTAGTCCTATCAGGATCGATAGCAACGTGGTGGAAGGACCGGGCGCCGATTCATCCGCGGCGGCTTCGTTGGTTGGCGCAGTCGTGACAACCGTTGTCGCGTCGGCGACCGAATCGTTTGGCGTTGCATCGGCGAACGGGTTGAAACTGTCCGAATCGTTGACCGCGACCGCTGCCTGCTCTGTCGTGGGTGCCGCGACGGACGTCGCTGCCGCTTCGACTGCGATTCGCTCCACGACTGCATCGGCTTCCGCAGAACCAGGCATCGGCCAGCTCGCGTCAGTCGCATTCGTCGCGGTTCGTGTTGGCGCGGGTGCGGCGGAACGGCGCGGCGACGACACCGCGTTGCGCGTCGTTGCTACCGGCGCGCGCGTCGGCAGATTGGCACGTTCCGGTAGCGGGCTGGCGCTGACTGAGGGTGTCTGCGGCGCGCCGGCCGCTGCCGGTGTTGGTCGGGCGCCCGGCACCATCGCAACGAGCACGCTCTGGTCGGGGATCCTGATCAGCGAGCCGAGTTTGATGCGATTCGGATCGCTGCGGATAAAGGCTTGCGCGTTGTCGGCGAACAGCTGGTTCGCGACGGCCCAAATCGTATTGGGCAGACGTCCGTCGACCCGCTTGGCTATCGTCGACAGAGTGTCGCCGCGCGACACTCGATACGTGCTGCCCGCCGGAATTCCATCCGCCCGCGGGGCCAGGGCTCGCGACGCCGGAGCGCCCGTTCGGGCGGGCACGGAGAGCGCCGCATTGCGGGGGATCGGGGGCGTTGCTGCGACCGGATTCGACGGCATGGCCGGCGTTGAAACCTGGCCGGGCATACCCGGCAGATCGAGCATCAAAACGTATTGGCGCACCAGCAATGTTGCACCGGGACACTTAACCATCAGAGACAGCTCGTACATGGGCTCATGGAGCGGGTTCTTCGTGCTGATTCTGACGTTGTAGGTTCCCGGCCCGTTGCGTGCCGGGGCGGTCACACGCAGATTGGACAGTTTGGCGAGCGCGTTGTTTTGCGGCGCCGGTTTGACGCAATTCTTTGACAGGGACTCACCCTCTCGGAGGGTCAGTGGAACGGTCGCCTCCAGAGGCTGGCCGAGACGCGACTTGAGCTCGACTTCGCCGAGGCCGACGGCGCCGACCTGAGCCGGGTTGAGCGCCAGCATCATCATGCTGCCGCACGCGATCGTCTGTCTCACCGCAAGGCGGGAAGCCCCTCCCGTGGGCTCATCCCTCGTTCCCAGAATATCGGCAATTTGCTCGCTCAGTTGAGTCCGTCGTTTAGCGTTGCCCATGTATAGTCCCTGGTTCGGTGCGCCCGAGGCGCCCGCAATCACGATTCATTGGTAAGAAACCGCAAAAAACCATCTTGGAGGCCTGCCGTAAACGAGGAAAGTCTCGTTTCCGGCAGGTTGCTGCCGGAAGGCGCCGGTTTATGTCAAGAATGTGAATTAAGTCACCTTTCATTTCCTGATCCGGTAGCGCGGCGCGTCAGACGATGCCCGAAATAGTGCGCGTGTCTTCCAGCACGACGCCGTGCATCTGCACGTAATTGCCCTGGATGTATGCGACGCCGAGCTGCCAGAGGATCGCCATGGTATTGGCGTCCTCGACGCGTTCCGCGATCGGTTTGATATCCAGATTTTTTGCGGTTTTGGTTAGATTCGCGACCTTCCCTTGGGTTTCGGGATCCTTATGCAGGCCCTGCATGAGGCTGCCATCGATCTTCATGAAGTCCATCGGGATATGTTTCAGCAGCTGCTCCGGGTCGCGGCCAAGGCCAACGTGGTCGATCGCGAAGCGGAAGCCCATCGCGCGAACTTTTTCGGCGAGATCTTTCGTTTGCCTCAGGAACTGAGCGCCGATAGCCTCGGAAACCTGGAAACAGATCCGCGCGGGCTCGATGCCAGCGCTCTGCACCCTGGCGTTTAACCAGTCGAACAGTGAGTCGTCCTGAACCGAACCTCCGGACAATCGCACGAAGACGAGCGATGGATTCTTCGCGGCACAGAAAGACAGCGAGGCGCCGACGACCCAGCGGTCGACGTTCTTGATCATGTTGGCGCGTTCGGCGGCCGGCACGAATTCGCTGGCGTGCACGACGCAGTTCTGCTCATCGATCATCTGGACGCGCGTGTCGAATACGTGATCAATGTCTTCGGTCAGACCGCTGATCGGCTGATGAACCAGGCGCAGGCGATTGTCCATCAGCGCCGCACGGATCCGCGGGACCCACAGGGCGTCCTGCACGCGAATCGTCTGCGTGGCGTTCGTGTTCTGACACAGCTGCACGCGATTGCCGCCAGCGTCCCGTCCCTCGCGGCAGGCCTGCTCCGCGGTCTCGAGCAGTACTGCCGTGTTCATCTCGTCGGTGTCAATCTCGCACAGCCCGATCGTGCAGGTCAGTGAAGTGGACTGATTGTCGATCTCGAAGACTTCGCCCGCGACCAGCTTGCGCAGTTGCTCTGCCCAGGCTTCGACATCTTTCATCGTGCCCCGCGGCAGCATCGCGATGAACATCGTCCCACCGAAACGCCCATACAGGTCATTCGGTTGCATGAAATCGCGCAGCAGCGCCGCGAGTTTCGTCAGCAGTTCTTCCGTCGCGAGCATGCCAATGTCGTCATGGACTCGGGCAAAATTGTCGGGGCGGATGTAGGCGATCGCGCGCACGCCACCTTCCGACGACTGCTCCAGGCTCTGTTCGAGTTTGTTCACGAAATAGTGGCGGTGATAAAAGCCCGTCGCGGGATCCTTGTACACGGCTTGCTCGACGAGCTCGACCGGATCGCTGTCGAAGGTCTTGTCGTTCGGCACGACCGCACGGACCGCCGCTTCGCCGTCAATCGATACACGCTCGAGATTGATCTCGAGCGGGAACTCGCCGTCGCTGGCATGGCAGCCCCGGACCTTCAACGTGGCACCGTCCCACTTGCGTCTGAGGCACGCGACCAGTGCGCCCTTGAGCATCTCGTGATCCGATCCCCTGCACATATCCATGAACGGCAGGTTCAGGACGTCGTCCTCGTTGTCGTAGCCGAACAGCTCGAGCCACGGCGGGTTGGCTGCGACGACAATCCCTTCCTGGATGTCGACAATCGGCTCCGCGGTCCCTTCCATCAGGTTCCTGAGCTCCATCCGGTATTGCTTTGCGGACGTTACGACGCCGCCGAGCGCGACTTTCAGCCGATATGCGTGGATCTCGCGTTCGACGACGGCCTGCAGGCGATTCTTGTGCGTCAGCGACACGACGTCGCGCGCACCGCATTCCATGGCATCGGCGATCGTCTGTTCGTCGACCTTCTGTGCTGCGATGAGCAGCGGCGGATTCGGCACGACCTTCGAGATCAGCGCCATGACCGATGGTGTATCGGCGCCACCCTCGTCGGCGAATAAGATCACCAGCTCCGGCCGTTGCCGGCGCAATGCCTCTTCGAGCTCGTTGAGTTCCTCGATGCGTGCGCAATGAACCGGATGACCGGCCTGTCGGAGAATGTTGTTGATCGCAACGACATTGTCGTCCTGACGCGTAAAAACGATCAGCGGAACGCCGACAGAATCTCCCAAAGCAGGCACCCTTTAGTGAATGTTCTAACCCGTCCGCGAACGGTGGAGTTCGCAGGTCTTGGATTCTCAACGAAGGGCGGCGGGGATTATGTGACCCGAGTCCGATTATGTGGGGAGCTAGCTATTATGTAGAAGTCTTGCCCGTATTATGTTTCAAGCGATGCAGGCCGACCGCAATGCCGCGAGAAGATCAGCGGCTGCCGAGATTCCGCTTGGAAGGCTCACCGCTGACCTCGCGCACGAGTTTCGGTACGAGATATCCCGGCAAAATACGGGTGAGTTCGCCGACGATTCGCAGGGCGCGTGCGTCGGGTACGGAGAAATGCGCCGCGCCGGTCACCGGGTCGAGCTGGTGCAGATAGTACGGCGACACGCCGCAGTCGGCCAGGCGCCTGCTAAGCGCCGCGAGTTCGTGGGCCGAGTCGTTGATGCCCTTCAGCAGCACCGACTGGTTCAGTAACAGGGACGCTGGTTGCCTGAGTATCGCCAGCGCGGCCGACACGCCGGAGTCGATCTCGTTGGCGTGATTCGCGTGGATGACGACGACGAGCGGGCGGGGCGACATCGCGAGGACCTCGCAGAACGCGTCGTCGATTCGCTCAGGCAGCACGATCGGGTAGCGTGTGTGGAGGCGAATACGTTCGACGTGGTCGATTTCCCCGAGCTGCGACAGGAGCGCGCGCAACCGATCGTCCGACAGGCTCAGCGGGTCGCCGCCGCTCAGGATGACTTCGCTGATGGTCGGGTCGGCCGCGATGCGCGCCACGGCTTCATCGAGGTGCGCGGGCGTCGTCGACGCCTCGCTGTACGGGAAGTTGCGCCGGAAACAATAACGGCAATGTATTGCGCAGGCGCCGGTCGTGATCAGCAACGCGCGGCCATGGTATTTCTGCAGCAAGCCCGGACTCAGCATGCTGGCGAGGTCGCCGACCGGGTCGGTGTTGTAGCCCGGTGCGTCATTGCCTTCGGCCGCCGCCGGCAGCGCCTGGAGCAACAATGGATCTCTTGGATCGCCCGGGCGCATTCGCGCCACATAGCCACGCGGCACGCGCAACGGAAACTTCGATTCCGCGATGTCTGGGGCGCCGTCTTCGAGGCCGACCGCTGACAGCAGCTCTGGCACGGTTGTGATCGCGCGCGATAGCTCGCGTTGCCACTCGCGGCGCGTGGCCGTGCGGATGTCGACGGGTTCGCAGCGGTGGTCTTCGCGCTGATGCGTGGGCTGGGTCATCGGGTCATGCCTGGGGATCTAATCGGGCGAATCCGCCGTCGGGATTCACCCGCGAAGAATTCTGAGGATACAATACGCCGGTTATTGTATTGCAACGGAACGTATTTAATGGCGAGCTACGCTACCAACCAGTTCAAGTCCGGTCTTAAGATCATCCTTGATGGCGATCCCTGTGTCATCGTCGAGAATGACATCGTCAAGCCCGGCAAAGGCCAGGCATTCAATCGGATCAAGATTCGGAACCTGAAGACGGGCCGTGTCGTCGAGCGAACCTACAAGTCCGGTGAGTCGGTCGAAGCCGCCGATGTGGTCGAACTCGACATGCAATACCTCTATTCCGACGGCGAGATGTGGCACTTCATGGAGCCGGCCAGTTTCGAGCAATATGCCGCCAGCGAGTCGGCCGTCGCGGACGCGCAGCTCTGGCTGACGGAGGAGGATGTCTGCAAGCTCACGCTTTGGAACGGGGAGCCGTTGCTGGTGGAAGCGCCGAACTTCGTCGAGCTGAAGATCGTAGAGACGGATCCCGGGGTTCGTGGCGATACCGCGCAGGGCGGCGTCAAACCGGCCACACTCGAGACCGGCGCCGTCGTCAAGGTGCCGTTGTTCGTCGAAGAGGGCGAGCTGATCCGTTGCGACACGCGCTCCAAGGAATACGTATCGCGCGTCAAGTGATACGCCATGTCGAATCAATAAGCTTCAGATCGAAAAGCTGATCACGTCGCCGATCGAGTCCGCGCCGAGCGCGCACATCAGTGCGCGATCGAATCCGACCGCGACGCCGCAGCAGTCGGGTAACCCGTGATCGAGCGCCGCCAGTAACCTCGCATCTGCTTCCATGTCCGGGCGTCCCAGCGCGGCACGGCGGCGGCGGTCGGCCTCGAAGCGCGCTCGCTGCTCCTCTGCATCGGCGAGTTCGTGATACCCGTTCGCCAGTTCGATGCCGTCGTAGCTGATTTCGAATCTCTCCGCGAATCGTGCATCGTCCGGGTCCAGGCGGGCGAGGGCCGCCTGGTCCGCGGGATAGTGATGAATGACGGCCAGTGAACCCGCTGGCAGGCTCGGCATCACCGCGTATCCCATCAGCAGGTCGAGCCAGGCGGTGCGGTCGTCGCCGAGTCCCGCGACCGTCGACTCCGCCAGCCCGGGCACGAGTTCACGCGAGCGCCGGCGCAATTCCTCGATATCCTCATCCAGCGGATCGAGACCCGTCGCGGCCGAGAACGCCTCGTCATAGCGGAATCGGTTGGCGAGCGTTGGCAACGCGATGTTGGCCGCTGCCGCGAACAGGTCGGCAATGAATCGGCAGGTTTCGTCGATCATCTCCGTGAACGAGATCCCGCGGCGATACCATTCGACCATCGTGAACTCGGGCCGGTGCCGGCGCCCCAGTTCGCCGTCGCGAAAGACCTGGCAAACCTGGTAGATGTCCGGGCTGCCCGCGGCGAGCAGGCGCTTCATAGCGTATTCGGGTGAGGTCTGCAGGTGCAGCTCGCGGCCGGGAAGCGCGCCGAGGCGAGTGGTGATGCCGTCGATGTGCGGGTCGGTCACACCGTGACTCGAGAGGGCGGGCGTTTCGACCTCGAGAACGTCGCGCGCGTCGAAAAACTCGCGAGCGGCACGCAGCGCCCGCGCCCTCGCGCGAAGTGCTGCGGCATCTGCTTGCGGGCGCCAGCTCACGACGACGCGCTCAGAGGCGGCCGATCGTTCGGCCAATCGTCCGGCCGACCGTGAGCAGGTCGCCCGGGGCGAGACGCTCGTCCCACTCCACGGTGTCGGGCGGGTACACGAGGATGATTGTCGAGCCCATATTGAAGTGCCCGCAATAGTCGCCCTTGGCGAGTTCGCAGGCATCGGCTTGCGGATAGTCGGTTCGCTGCGGCGTCGGCCCCGGTGCGATTTCCCCCGCCCATGCCGTGCTGACGCTGGCGACGTTCATCGCGCCGACGAAGACGATCCAGTAGTCGGCCGGTCCGCCGGCGGCTTCGCAGGCGACGCGCTCGTTGCGGGCGAAGAGCCCGGGCACATGGCGCGCCGTGGTTTCATTGACCGAAAACAGCTCTCCGGGAACGAAATTCATGCGGTCGATCCGTCCGTCCGACGGCGCGTGAACGCGATGGTAGTTGTGGGGTGCGAGGTAGATCGTCAGGTACGCGCCGCCGTCGAAGCGCGCCGCCTCGTCGGGTTCGATGCTCAGCAATCGGTCGAGCCGGTACTCGATGCCCTTGGCTTGCAGTAGCTGCCCGGCGCGAATCCGGCCGAGGTTCTGCACCGCGCCGTCCGCTGGGCAGCCAATGGCTTTCGGGTCGGGATCGAAAGGACGGGCGCCGGCCTTCAGTTCGCGGGTGAAAAACGCGTTGAAGCTCGCGTAGTTGCCCGGAACCGGTTCGTCCATCTCGCTGACATCGACCGGGAAGGCCTTCACAAAGCCACGAATCAGCAGGTTCTTGAGCCACCCGATCCGGGATCGGGACAGGCGATATACCGCCCGGCCGAGCAGGCGTTTCGGCAGCAGGTACTGCAGAGCGATGAATAGTTGTTCGGTCATGTCGACTCGTCGCGTGCCGCATTGGCATCGGGAGCGGGGGCGGCAATAATGCCGTTTCACGGGCGCGGGACACAATGGGCAATACGACGAATCAACCCGAGACGATCGGCGCGCTGATCGACTATGGCGCCGCGGAACTCGAACGGGCGGGCGTCTTCTTCGGTCACGGCACGGACAATGCCATCGACGAAGCGGCGAGCCTCGTGTATAGCGTTGCCGGACTCGATCACTGTGCTGCCGGGACGCCGCCCTACGGCGAGTTGGTCGATCCGGCGGTGCGCGATCGCGTGCTGGAATTACTCGAGACGCGCATTGCGGACCGCCGGCCGATGCCCTACCTGCTGCAGGAGGCGTGGTTCGCCGGGTTACGTTTCTACGTCGACGAGCGGGTCCTGATACCGCGGTCGCCGTTCGCGGAGCTGATCGGCTGGCGCTTCGATCCATGGCTCGATCCGTCGCGAGTCGAGCGCATCCTCGAGATCGGCACTGGCAGCGGCTGTATCGCGATCGCCTGTGCGCTGGCGTTTCCCGCCGCCAGGGTCGTCGCGACCGACCTGTCGAACGATGCCCTGGCCGTCGCCCGGATCAACGTCGACGGACACAGTCTCGCAAATCGCGTCGAACTGTTGCAGGCTGACCTGTTCGACGGGGTCGAGGGGCGCTTCGATCTGATCGTAAGCAATCCTCCGTACGTGCCGGAGGCCGAAGTCGCCAGCCTGCCGCCGGAGTATGCTCATGAGCCCGGCATGGCGCTCGGAAGTGGGGCTGACGGTCTGGAATCGACGCGACATATCCTGCAAGATGCGCCCCGGCATCTGGCGGGTGATGGGCTGCTGGCGATCGAGGTCGGTTGCGGGTGGCAGGCGCTGGAACACGCGTTTCCGCAGTTGCCGTTCGTCTGGCCTGAATTCGAGGCGGGTGGCGAGGGCATCGCACTGATCGGTGCAGCGGACCTCAATCGCGCCAAGAGCTAGTATTTTGCTTTAATAAAGTTATTTAATTTATTATTAAATAAGGTTTTTATGTCTGGAAATTCCATCGGCAGGCTGTTTGCAGTGACCACCTTCGGTGAGAGTCACGGCCCGGCGCTGGGCGGCGTTGTCGACGGTTGCCCGCCGGGTATGCAGCTGTCCGAGGCTGACATACAGGTCGACCTCGAGCGCCGGCGGCCAGGCAAGTCCCGGCATACGACCCAGCGGAAAGAGCCGGACGAGGTGCGCATCTTGTCGGGCGTTTTCGAAGGCGTCACCACGGGCACGTCGATCGGCCTGCTGGTCGAGAATGTCGATCAGCGGTCGCGGGACTACTCGAAGATCAAGGATGTATTTCGTCCGGGGCACGCCGATTACACGTTTCACCAGAAATACGGAATCCGTGACTATCGCGGGGGCGGCCGCGCATCAGCGCGCGAAACCGTCATTCGCGTGGCTGCGGGGGCGATTGCCAGGAAGTACCTGAAGGAGCGCCTCGGCGTCGAAATCCGCGGCTACCTGCGCCAACTCGGACCGATCGTCCTGGACGCGCCCCGCCCGGATACGGTCGACGACAATCCATTTTTCTGCGCCGACCCGGACCGCGTGCCGGAGCTGGAGGCGTACATGGATGCGCTCCGCAAGGAGGGGGACTCCATCGGCGCCAGAATCAGCATCCGCGCGACCGGGGTGCCGGTTGGCCTGGGCGAGCCGGTGTTCGACAAGCTCGAAGCCGACGTGGCGCACGCGATGATGAGTATCGGGGCCGTCAAGGGCGTCGAATTTGGCGACGGCTTCGCGTGCGTCGAGCAGCGGGGTACGGAGCATCGCGACGAACTCGCGCCATCCGGCTTCAAGAAAAACTCGTCCGGCGGCACGCTGGGCGGCATCACGTCCGGTCAGGACGTCCGCGTCAGCATCGCGCTGAAGCCGACGTCCAGCATTCGCTTGCCGGGCGAGACGATCGACACCGCGGGCAATTCCGCGGAGATCGTTACGACCGGGCGTCATGACCCGTGCGTCGGGCTGCGTGCCACGCCGATCGCCGAGGCGATGCTGGCGATCGTGCTGCTGGATCACTATCTGCGCAATCGCGCGCAGAATGCCGACGTAACCACCAACACGCCGAAGATCTCTGGTTAATATTTTAAAATTTTACAGATAGTTAGAGCGGAGTCGTGAAAGATAAGTTTAATGTTGCCGTCGTGGGTGCCACCGGGCTCGTCGGCGAGACGATCATCGAGATCCTCGAGCAGCGGGAGTTTCCGGTCGGCAACCTGTACCCGCTCGCCAGCGCGCGGTCGGCTGGCAAGACGATCGAGTTTCGCGGCAAGCATCACAAGGTGCAGGATCTCTCCGAGTTCGACTTCGCCGGCGTCGACATCGGTCTGTTCTCGGCGGGCGGCAGCATCTCGGCCGAGCACGCGCCGCGAGCAGGGGCTGACGGCTGCATCGTGATCGATAACACGTCGTACTTCAGGAACGAGCCGGACATTCCGTTGATCGTGCCGGAGGTCAATCCAGAGGCGATCGCCGGGTATCCGCCGCGCAACATCATCGCGAATCCGAATTGCTCCACGATCCAGATGGTTGTCGCGCTGAAGCCGATCCACGATGCCGTCGGCATCGAGCGCATCAACGTTGCGACTTACCAGGCCGTGTCGGGCGCGGGCCGGGGATTGATGGAAAGTCTCGCGAGCCAGGCGGCTGCGCTGTTGAACGGTCGGCCGCCAGAAATCGAAGGGGGTGCGAAGCCCATCGCTTTCAACGCCATCCCCCATATCGACGACTTTCAGGACAACGGCTATACGCGCGAAGAAATGAAGATGGTCTGGGAGACCCGCAAGATTCTTGGCGACGAGTCGATCCTCGTGAACCCGACGGCGGTTCGGATTCCCGTGTTCTTCGGTCACTCGGAGGCGGTACACATCGAGACGCGCGATGCGATCAGTGCGGCCGAGGTACGCGAGCTGCTGACGGCGACGGACGGCATAACAGTCATCGATGAAGCGCGTCTCGGCGGTTACCCGACGGCCGTGACGGAAGCCGCGCGGCAGGACGACGTGTTCGTCGGTCGAATTCGCGAAGACATTTCTCACGATCGCGGCATCGATATGTGGATCGTTTCGGACAACGTTCGCAAGGGCGCTGCATTGAACAGCGTGCAGATCGCCGAAATATTGGTGCGCGAGTACTTATAGGATATAGTTACGTCCATCTTTTGAAGTGGTTTGCGAACTTGTGTTGTGCGTCTATTTTTGTGCAACCACTGACGGCTTGGGTAACCGAATAATCGGGGGGTAGTAATGCCGCGATTTCTGGCTGTATTGGTATTGGTTCTTGCGGGTTGGATGCCAGTCGCGGCGGTCGCGCTGAGCTTGGGTGATATCGATCTCAAGTCGGCGCTCAACCAACCGTTTTCCGCTGAGATTCCCGTTTCGACCGACTCAGAGCATGACCTTGCGTCTCTGAATGTCGGTCTGGCGTCGATCGCGACATTCGAGCAATACGGACTCGAGCGAGCCGTATTCATCGGCGACTTCAGGTTCGAGATCGTTCCGGCCGGAGCGAACGGCATCATTCGCATTACTTCGCGCGAGCCGGTCGTCGAGCCCTTCGTCACGCTGTTGCTGGAAATCAGCTGGCCTTCGGGTCGGTTGCTGCGCGAATACACCGTGCTTCTGGATCCTCCGGTCTTCGCTGCCGAGGCGGCGGCCCCGGTCGTCGCAGCGCCGACGGCGGGCCCTGCACCCGGTCCGACGCGTGTCGTGCGTCCGGCGCCGCAGGAATCCGCGGCACAGTCCGCACCGGCGCCGCGCGCGGCACCGACGGCGCCTCGCGCGCCGGCACCGACGAGTGGCTCATATGGCCCAGTCCAGCGCAACGACACGTTATGGGGTATCGCGGGACGTCATGCCGAAGCGGCGGGCATCGAACGCAACCAGATGATGATGGCGATCTATCGCGCCAACCCCGAGGCATTCATCGGCAATATCAATCGCCTGAAAGCCGGTATGATTCTCCGCGTTCCAGATGCCGATGAGCTGCAACGCTTGTCCAGTGGCGAAGCGACCGCGGAGGTGCGCCGTCAGAACCAGGACTGGCGCGGTGCGACTCAAGAAGACTCCGGCACGCTGCGGCTGGTGCCGCCGCCGGACGCGGGCGAAGAGATGGCTCAGGCCGCCACCGGAACCGGTGATCGCGGCGTAGCTGCCGATGCGAGCAGCGCAGAATTGCGCGGGCGCGTCGAACAACTCGAACGCGAACTCGCCGAGAGTCGGCGTTTGATCGAGTTGCGCGATGAGCAGTTGCAGAACCTGCAGCAGCAGGCGCGTCAGGGTGATCAGGCCGTTCTGCCGGGCTTGGGAGAGCCGCCACCCGTCGAGGAAGTGCCCGGCGAAGGCGAGCCGGTCGCGGAGCAGCCGCTTGCCGGGGAACCCGACGTCGAGGAACCTGCGACCGAAGAATCGGTTGCGCAGGAGCCTGAGCAGGTCGTGCCGGTGACGCCGCCGGTCGTGACGACACCACCGGTCGCCGAGAAGTCCTTTATTAGTGGTCTGTTGACCAACATCTGGTTGTACGTCGGCATCGGCGTGGCACTGATCCTGGCGCTGTTCGTCGTTCGTCGGCGGTCTGCGGAGCCCGATACCCCGCCGTGGGGCCGATTTGACGACGACGGACTCGCGGGCGAGGAGGCGTCGGAAACGACGCAGCAGCTTAGTCCGAGCCGGGCCGCCGATACGTCGTTCGTCGTGGAAGAGAGCGTCGGCGAGCGCACCGATCAAGATCAGGTTCCGTACGCGCCTGAAGAGGGCGTCGACGTCGATTTCGGGACCGACCAGGATATTGCCGAATCGCCGCTCGAACGCACGATCAGCACCGATTCACCGGTCAATCTCGATGAGGCAGATCCGATCGCCGAAGCCGAATTCCACATGGCCTACGGTCTTTACGATCAGGCCGCCGACCTGCTGTCGAATTCACTGAATGCCGAGCCGGAGCGCAACGATCTGCGGCTTAAGCTTCTCGAGGTCTACTTCATCTGGGAGAACCAGGGTGGTTTCCTGAGGGAGGCGCAGGAGCTGAACAAGCGCATCGAAGATCCGTCCGATGCGGATTGGAACAAGGTCCTAATCATGGGCAAGCAGCTGTGCCCCGAGGAGGGCCTGTTTTCCGCCATCCCGTCGGCCGTCGGCGGTGCGGCGGAAATGGACTTGGCGTTCGGCGACGAAGGCGATGCCGGTTCCGTCGACAGCCTCGATTTCGACTTTTCGGAGACCGGTGCCGATGACGGCACATCGTTTGACGATGCTGACGGCGGCCTGGATTTCGATCTGAGCGCTGATGACCTTGGCGCGGGAGACGCGGCCGATGACGGCCTCGATTTTGATATCAGCGAAGCGGAAGAAGCGACCCTGGTCGCGGCGGACGAGGACCTGAACGACGCCCCGACGATGGAAACGCCGACGATGGAGTCGCCGATTCAGGCGCCCTCCGATGACGACAGTGCATCGACGATGGAAACGCCGACGATCGAATCCGAAGCGCTCGAAACGACGATGGAAACGCCTACCGTAGAGTCCGAGGCGCTCGAAACGACGATGGAGACGCCGACGATCGAATCCGAGGCACTCGAGCAGACGATGGAGTCGCCGATCAGGCGCCCGGATGAGGATGCGATCGCCAGTGATCAGACTGCCGAAATCGAGCTGGATGATCTTGGATTGGACCTGTCCGGTCTCGAGGGCACCGGTATCGCCGATATTGCAACCGACATCGGTTCTGCGGACGACGACGATGGAATAGACCTGGACGACGCCGCGAATCTCGCGGCCGAAACGTTGCAGGTCGAAATCGACAGCCTTGAGGCCTTCGACGAAGACACCCAGCAGCACAAGATGACCGAAGCAGATCTTCAGGTCGACGATGAGCTGATGGGCATCGTGGACGTCGAAGCGACGGGTGAAATGCCGAGCCTCGGCGACACCGCCGAGCAGCCGGTCGTTGAAGAGACGCTCGAGCAGCCTGGAATCGGCGGTGGCGACACGGC
>CAZISL010000081.1:0-8342 GCA_964541975.1 uncultured Chromatiaceae bacterium
GTGCAGCCACTGTCGCGACCGAGAAGCTGCAAGTCTTCCAGGACGTCGGCCGGCACTCGGCGCGTCATGCGTGCACCGCGATGCCGCTGCACGGGTAGCCGCGGCCGATCGGTCGGCAGCCGCAGCTGCGGTGGCGCCCCGTCGAGCTGCCGGCGCCAATAGCCCAACTGGCGCTCCAGCTCCCCACCGGCGAGCCAGCCGCGTTGCCACAGCGCGTAGTCCGCGTACTGCACCGGCAACGGCGACCACTCCGGCGCGCGCCCCGCGCGATACGCGTTGTACGCGTGCGCGAGCTCGTCGAACAGCACCGCCATCGACCAGCCGTCCGCGACGATGTGATGAACGATCAGCACCAGCACGTGCGCACGCTCCCCGGTCTGCAGTGCATGTACGCGCAGCAGCGGGCCCGTCGCCAGGTCGAACGGCCGCTCTATCAGCGTGCGAGCACGACCGATGCAATCTTCTTCCCCTTGCAGCGCGACGATCTCGACCGGCGCGACGAAATCATCACGTACCTGCTGAGTCGCCACACCGTCGACTTCGGCGAACACTGTGCGCAATGACTCGTGCCGCTCGACCAGCGCACCCACCGCGCATGACAACGCGTCGAGATTCAGTGCGCCGTGCAGGCGCCCGACCCAGTGCAGGTGGTAGGCCGAGCTGGCGGGTTCGAGTTTCGACAGGAACCACAGGCGCTGCTGCATCAACGATACGGGAACGGAGGCGTCCGGCCGCCGTACCTCGCGAAGCCCCGGCATCGCGACTTCACTCGCTGCGCCAATCGCGTGATTCAGGACCTCAGCCAACCCGGCCACCGTTGGCGAATCGAACAGCGCGCGCAACGGCACCTCGGCCGCGAACGCGTCGCGGATGCGCGCAACCAGCTGGGTCGCGAGCAGCGAGTGCCCGCCGAGATCGAAGAAGCTGTCGTGGACGCCGACCGCCGCGCGCCCCAGCACCTCGGCGAACAGACCCGCCAGTGCCATCTCGACCGCATCTCTCGGCGCGATGCCGCCGCCCTCGGCCCCGCCCGACCGGTCCGGCGGGGGCAGCGCGCCGCGGTCCACTTTGCCGTTTGGCGACAGCGGCAATTCGGCCACCACGATGAACTGGGCCGGCACCATGTAGTCGGGCAAATGCTCCCTGAGTCGCCCCGCCAGCAGCGTCACGTCCAGTGATTGAACACCGGGCACGATGTAAGCCACGAGACGTTTGTCTTCTGCTGCAAACTCGTGAACGACGACGACGCACTCAGCGACCGATGCTTCGGCGCAGACGACCGCTTCGATCTCGCCGGGCTCGATACGAAAACCGCGCAGCTTGACCTGGCGGTCCATGCGGCCGAGCAGCTCGAACGTACCGTCACGACGTCGGCGCACGCGATCGCCGGTACGGAACAACTTCCCACGCTGCACGAACGGATCGTCGACGAAACGTTCGCGGGTCAAATCGGGATCGTCGACGTATCCAGCGCCGACCCCGCCACCGCCGATGCATAACTCGCCGGGCACGCCGATCGGCAACAGCCGCAGAGTGTCGTCGCAAACATAGACGCTGCAATTCGGCAACGGCGCGCCGATCGGCACACCGCCATCCGGCGGCAATACGTCCGCAGACGTCGCATCGAACCACGTACTGTCGATCGTCGCCTCGGCCACGCCATAGGAATTGACGACGCGCACGCCCGGACCGGCAACCCGCACGAGTTCATTGCATTCGGCTCCATGCCACGCGTCCGAACCAACGATCACCAGGCGCATGAATTCGAGCGATTCGCGCGCATACTGCACGTGCCGGACGAGTCCACGCACAACCGCCGGAACGAACTCGGCCACCGTTATCCGCTGCTCGCTCAGCGTGGCGAACAACGCGGGTGGATCGAGCATCACCGGCTTCGGACACAGCACCAGCGTCGCACCGGAACACAATGCCCGCACCCAGTCGCCGGTGAATACGTCGAACGCGAGCGACGCCATCTGCAAGTGCCGGTCGGCAGGATTCAGATCGTAAGCTGAAGACCAGGCGTCGAAGGCGCTCGACAGGTTGTCATGCGTAATCGCAATCCCCTTGGGCCTGCCCGTAGATCCGGACGTGAATAACACGTAGGCATGGTCGCCCGGACGCGTCTCGATATCGGGTCGAACGGCCGGGCGTGCCGCAATCGACTCGGCATCGAGATCCAGCTGCACGAGATCGCACGAACCGACACCGGAGAACAGCGCTGCGAACCGGGATCGCGTCACAGCGGCATGCGGCTTCGCCTGGCGCAACATGTCGGCGACGCGCTGCGCCGGCTGATCCGGATCGATCGGAACGTACGCGCAACCGCACTTGTGTGCAGCGAGGACTGCCGTCAGCGCATCTGCGGATCTTTCGAGACACACCACGATCCTGCATCCCGGCTCGATGCCGTGTTCGAACAACTCATGCGCGAGACGATTCACACGCGCATCCAGCTCCCCATACGAGAGGTGCATCGCCCCATCGATGACTGCGCATGCCTGGGGCCGATTCGCTGCGTGCCGCTCGAACCGGGCGAGTACGGCCTCCCGGGTTGCGTCTGCAACGAGGCGCGGCCCCATCAACGCACGGATCTCCGTGGCGCTCATGACGGGTAAACGGCTCAGGTTTCGATCCGGCTCCGTGACGATTGCAGCGAGCAGGTTGTCGTAGTGCGACGCGAACTGCTCGATGGTCTCGCGATCGAACAGGTCGGAATCATATTCGTAGACGAGCTCGAGTCCGTCGGCACGCTCACCAATCGACAAGGTCAGGTCGAATGTCGAGACACCATGGTCCAGCAGGCGCCCCATCGAAAATTCGACGCCCCCGACATCGGCCTTGCGATCGGGAATCGGCGTCATATTGAACATGACCTGAAATATCGGCGCATGGCTCAGCGTGCGATCCGGACGCAAAGCCTCGACGAGTTTCTCGAACGGTAAACGCTGATGTTCCTGCGCGTCGAGCGTCGCATTACGCACGCGATCGAGCAGATCGACGAATCTCGGGTCGCCGTCCACGTCGACACGCAATACCACGGTATTGATGAATAGCCCGATCAGGGATTCGAACTCAACGCGCTCGCGTCCGGCGACCGGCGTGCCAACGAGCAGATCGGTTTGCCCGGAATAGCGATGCAGCAGAACATCGAATGCGCCCAGCATCACCATGAACAGCGTGCATCCGTTCTCGCGACCTAGCGACCGCAAGGCCTCCGTTCGCTCGCCGACCAGGCGGCGCCAGACCCAGCCACCCCGAAAGCGCTGTTCGGCGGAACGCGGCCGATCGGTCGCGAGTTCCAGCGCCGGAGGCGCATCGCTCAGGCGCTCCACCCAGTAGCGCATCGATCGTGCAAGGTCCCGATCCCGCTCCGGTTCCCGCTGCCAGGCCGCGTACTCGGCATACTGGATAGCGAGTGCTTCGAGGTGCAATTGCTTGCCGGTCAGTGCGGCCGCGTAGAAATCCGCGAGTTCCGAAAACAGGATGCCGTTCGACACGCCATCGCTGACGATATGATGCACGACGATCACGAGGCGACTCTGCCGATGCGCGTAGTGCTGCAGGTACACACGCAACAACGGTCCGCGTTCCAGCTCGAACGGCAATGCAGCGATATGCCACAAGCTCGCATTCAGTGCTTCCGGGTCCCGGCCGATGTGCTGGCGCTCGACCAGCATCACTCGCGCGTCCGCGCTCGCGAGTATGCGCTGGCGCGGCTCACCACCCTGCGCCGGAAATACGGTCCGCAGAGACTCGTGGCGTTCGACAAGTCGATCGACCGCCGTCTGCATCGCGGCCGCATCCACATCGCCGGCGATCTCGACCGTGAATGCGATGTTGTAGGCGGGACTCGCGGGGTCCAGTTCGTTCAGGAACCACAGGCGTTCCTGCCCGAATGACAACGGTATATCGGTGTTGCGATCAATCCGCGCGACAACGCTTTGCCCGGGGACGCTGGCGAATATGCGCATGCGATCTATTTCGGCCGCGAGCGCGGCCACGGTCGGTCGATCGAACAGGTGCCGCAAGCCGACGTCGGTGTCGAACTCGGCGCGCAGTCGCGCGAGCAGCTTCGCCGCCGACAGCGAGTGGCCGCCGCTGGCGAAGAAATCATCGTGACGCCCGACCCGCTCACGGCCGATGACCTCGCCCCAGATGCGTGCGACGCGAATTTCGGTATCGCCCTGCGGTTCGGCATGGCGCGCCACGTCGCCTTCGAGTCGACTGTCCTCGGGCCCCGGATCCGGTAGCACTCGCCGGTCGATCTTGCCGCTCGGGGTTTGCGGCAAGTCTTCGATGCACACGATCGCGCGAGGCAACATGTAGTCCGGTAGTCGCGAACGCAACGACGCGATCACGCCGATGCGAAAATCGCCTGCATCTCCCGCAGCGGCGCGCGGAACAACCCAGGCAATCAGAGTCGGCAGTCCGCCACCGTCCGGCCGCACATCGACCGCCGCACGCTCGATCACGGAGCAATCCGACAGGGCGCTCTCGATCTCACCGAACTCGATTCGAAAGCCGCGTAACTTGACCTGCCCGTCGATCCTCCCGAGACACTCGATGTTGCCGTCCGGCAGCCAGCGCGCAAGGTCACCGGTCCGATATAGCGTCGAGCCGGTTGCGAAAGGATCATCGATGAACTTCTCCGCCGTCAGTTCGGGCCTCCGCCAATAACCCGATCCAACGCCGACGCCACCGACACAGAGTTCGCCGACGACCCCGACCGGCACCGGGTTCATCCCGCGATCGAGGATCAAGGCGCTGACGTTTGCGAGCGGCCGACCGATCGGCACGCGAGTGCCGTCGCCGCCCCATTCGCGGGTGTCGTAACACGTCGCGTCCCAGATCTCGGAAGTGCCATAGGTATTCAGCAAGGTTGCATTCGGCGCCGCCTGTCTGAAGCGCTGCAGCAACGCCGGCGTAAGCGGCTCGCCGCTCGTGATCCACGTCGTCAACGCCGGGAGTCGATGCCCCAGATCAGGTTCCGCGTCGAGCATGGCCGTCAGCAATGATGGAACGACGACGATGTGGCTCGGCGTCGCCGTAGCGGACGCGAGCGCGTCGATCAAACCTGCGGGATCCCGCACGATTTCGTCCGCCAACACCCGCACTGCAGCACCGTGCGCGAGGGGACCGAAAATCTCCCAGACCGAATCGACGAAGTTCGGACTCGTGCGCATGACGAAGCAATCGTCGATCGTCAATGCATACTCGCGCCACATCCACGCGCATCGATTGACGGCACCGCGATGTTGCCCGATCGCACCCTTCGGTTGCCCGGTCGAACCGGACGTATACAGGACGTAGGCGGCGTCGCCAGGCTGGCTCGCAACACGAGATACGTCCGGCGCAACGGCATCCCAGTCGAAGCTGTCGAGTCGGAGCACTTGGGTGCCGCTGTCAAAAGCGGCCGTCGACGAACCGGTCGCCAGCAACAGTTCGATGCCGGTGTCACGCGCGATGAACTCCAGACGCGTCGCGGGATACGCCGGGTCGAGCGGCACGTATGCAGCCCCCGCCTTCAGTGTGGCGAGGATCGCGATGACGAGTTCGGGCGACCGTTGCGCGCCGATGCCGACGAGGTCGCCGTGACGGATACCCCTCGCCTGTAGTTCGGCCACCAGGAGATTCGCGCGCCGATCGAGCTCCTGGTAACTCAGCGCTCGATCGCCATCTGAAGCTATCAGGGCCGTGCGGTGCGGAGTAAGCAAAGCTTGAGCCTCGAACAACCCATGCAATGTCTGATGATCGGGGTACGGCGCAACAGTCGCGTTCATCTCCCGCAGGACGCGACGTGTTCCGTCCGCATCGAGCATCGGCAACCGGGCAACCGGTGTCTCCGGATTCGCGACCAATACCCGCAGCCAGTGCGCGAGGTTCGCCGGAAACGCGCTGGCGATCGCGGCGTCGAAAAGTGCTTCCCCGTACCCGAAGTAACCGCGTATCGACTCGCCCGCGCCGCCATCGACCATCGACAACTCGAGATCCCAGTAGGAACCGCGTGGCGCAGCCCATGTCGTTAGCCCGAAATCCAGATCGCCGCCGCGAATCGCTTCCTCGCGGCCAGCATCGAACAGCAACAGCACCTGAAACAGCGGATGGACGCCGAAACGGCGGCGCGGCGCCACGGTCTCGACAACCCGCTCGAACGGCACCGCGCTATTACCGAACGCGGCGAGTGCGGTGTCGCGTTCCATCTGCAACAACTCGCGAAATGATGCATTGCCGTCGACGCGCGCGCGAAACACAACGTTGTTGACCATGCATCCAACGATGTCCCGTGTCGCGCCGGCGTCCCGACACGTCATCGGCGATCCGATCGGGACATCCGCCTCTTCGGCATATCGATATAGCAGACTGCGAAACGCCGCGAGTAAGGTCATGAACAATGTCGCGCCGGACGCGCGCGCGAAACCGCGCAGAGCGTCGGCCAACTCGCCGTCGACCTCGATTGCAACTTGCGCGTGCCGGTGAACGTCCGACGTCCGGTGCGAGCTGCGCGGAAGACCGGCCGCGTCGGTCACACCGCGCAGAGCTCCGGACCAGTAATCGAGCTGCCTCGCCAGCGTCTCGGGATCGCTATCGGCACGCTGGCGGACGGCAAACTCGCGATATTGCATTGGCGGTGCGGGCAACGCCGGAGCGCCGGCGGCCGTGCGTTGCTCGTAAAGCGCCGCGAGTTCATCGCGCAACACGCGGATCGAGAGCCCGTCGGCGATGATATGGTGCGCATCGACGACGATATAGTGCTCGCGCTCGCCGACCTGATACAACGCCGCGTCGATCAGCGGCCCCGTCGCGAGATCATGTTGCCGGTTTCGCGACTCGGCGGCGGCAACGCGCACGCCGTCGCGTTGCGCATC
This sequence comes from uncultured Chromatiaceae bacterium, assembly GCA_964541975.1. Taxonomy (GTDB): domain Bacteria; phylum Pseudomonadota; class Gammaproteobacteria; order Steroidobacterales; genus SMWD01. The sequence continues at coordinate 6,870 of CAZISL010000081.1, forward strand.
GACCGAATCGCCGGGCACGCGCAACGCATCCAGCGTCTTCGTCTGCTGCGGACCTACGACCTGCCTGACTTCGGAGCCATTGTCGTGGAAGATGGTCCGCAGAATCTCGTGCCGGTCGAGCAGGGCGTTCCAGGCGCTTGCCAGCGCCGCCGAATCGAGCGCTCCGTGCAACGGCATGACGAATTGTTCGTTGCCGCCTCCGGCACCTGGATACAGCTGCTCGAGCAACCAGAAACTCTGTTGCTGGAACGACAGTGGCGCGTCGATTTCTGCCGTGCGAACGACGACTTCGTTTGCGACGGCAGCACTCGGGTCAGAGGCATACTTCGCCGCGAACTCGCCCGCGTGATTGACGCGCAGGTACTCGGCAAGACGGCTGATCGTCGGGGCGTCGAAGATCGCCACGAGCATCACGTTCGCGTCCAGCATGCGCTGCATAGCGCTGGTCAGCCTGACGGCCGAGATCGAGTCACCACCGAGATCGAAAAAGTCCGCGTCACGATCCACTGCGCCGACGTTCAGGATCTCGCGCCACAAGTCCGCGAGATCCGCCTCGAGCTGCGTCGGATAGACCGGTTCCCCGCTCGCCTGTCGAGAGGACTCGGTGTCGGGCGCGGGTAACGCGCGGCGATCCAGCTTCCCGCTGGGCGTTCGCGGCAAGGTGCCAATTCGTACCCAGTCCGCCGGCACCATGTACTCCGGCAATCGTTCTCCGAGCCAGTCACGGATGCCGCCGAACGAACTGTCGGTCGAAGCGGAATTCGACGCGCCGGACCAAAGCGCGCGATGCAACGGCGTTGCGTCGAGGTCGGTTTCATCATATGGCGATGCGTATTCGTAGTCCTCGCGCACACCGTCACGACGCTCGATTGTCGTCGCGACGCGATAGTCCGGGTGGACGCCGTCCGCACATTCAATCGACCAGCGCGCGACGATCCGATCGTCGCGCGTGACCATTGCACCGAGTTCCGTGCCGGTCTCACCCAGCGGGAAAAACACCGGCAACCATGCCTGCTGGTTCTGGAGGTAATCGACCGCTTCTTCGCCGCCGGTATCGACGACGGTCCAGAGCACATAACCATCGACGCGGGCGTCACGGCGCAGATCCAGTTCCGCGACCCCGGATCTTTCCGCGACGAGAGCCGCATTGAAGTCCAGATCCTCGAACAGGTGCGCATCGGACACGACGGCTTCCGGAGGCAGGTTGCGGATACACAAGCGCACGTCGAACCGCCGGCCGAGTTTCTCGAACGCCCGCTCCGCGTAGTCGTGCGCGAGCCGTCCGAACACCGGCTCGGCCGCGAGTCCCGGCGGTAGTTCGACAGCCGCTAGCATCGTTCGACAGCGCGCCGGAACGGGCAAGCAGTCGCGCGCGAAGAAACGGCGTGCGGCATTCCAGATCGGCACGATGCCGTCGGCGCTGCCGATATTGCCGATGATGCCCTGCGTGCACACTTCGACCGGCTCCGGAAT
>CAZISL010000082.1:0-23174 GCA_964541975.1 uncultured Chromatiaceae bacterium
ATACTCCACGTGCGCCGTCGCAATCGTGATGCCGCGCTCGCGTTCTTCCGGCGCGTTGTCGATCTCGTCGAACGCCTTCAGGTCGCCGCCGTGCTTCGCCGCCATGACCTTCGTCAGCGCCGCCGTCAGCGTCGTCTTGCCATGGTCAACGTGGCCAATCGTGCCGACATTGACATGGGGCTTTGTACGTTCAAATTTTTCCTTAGACATCGATCTCTCCGCACCTGCGAATAGTTAATTGTGTAATCGTTTGACGCCCGCGCGTCGCTTTCTTTCAAACCCGACGAAGCTAACGCATCGCCGTTATCAATCTGGAGCCCACGACGGGACTTGAACCCGTGACCTCTTCCTTACCAAGGAAGTGCTCTACCGCTGAGCTACGTGGGCCGCTTTTCTGGAGCGGGTGATGGGAATCGAACCCACGTCATCAGCTTGGAAGGCTGAGGTTCTACCATTGAACTACACCCGCCAGTGTTCTATTGCTTTTGTTACTTGTTGAGTCGCCGACCTACGCCCCACCAGCCCGTATCAAATTCTGGTGGAGGGGGTAGGATTCGAACCTACGTAGGCATAGCCAGCAGATTTACAGTCTGCCCTCGTTGACCGCTTGAGTACCCCTCCGCGCCCCGCGGACGAAGCAGGCTATTGTCTTGCTACGGAATTGACGTGTCAACCGCTAATTGTAAGTGACTCCGTAAGGTCACACACTGCCGATATCGAAATCTCTAGATCTTCCACCGAATGGTGACTGACCCCGACTCCGAGCAAAAGCCTGGCTCCGAGTGGTGTCAGACCCCGGCGCTAACTAAATCTCACGCGAAAGAAGACCGAATACAGTACCGGCACCACGCCCAGCGTCAACACCGTCGCGAAAATCAGCCCGAAAATGATCGCAATCGCCATGGGCTCCCACATCGGTCCACCCCCGAGCCACAGCGGCATAAGGCCAGCCACCGTGGTCGCCGTGGTCAGCAGGATCGGGCGGGCGCGCTGGCGAGCAGCCGTCAGCACGGCCTGATCCGGGGCCAGCCCGTTCTCGTCGATCTCGATCCGGATCCGATCCAGCAGCACGATCGCATTATTAATGACGATACCGGACAACGAAATGATGCCCAGCAGCGTCATGAAACCGAAATACGACCGGGTCGCCAACAACCCGATCGTGACCCCGATCAGGGCCAGCGGGATCGTCAGCATGATAATCAGAGGGCGGCGCAGCGAATTGAACTGGGCCGTCAGCAGCAAGACGATCGCCAATACCGCGACCGGCACCTTCTCGGCGATCGCGGCGTTCGCCTTGCCGGAGGTCTCCGCCTCGCCGCCAAACTCCCAGTTGTAGCCGAACGCCCACGCCTCGGAGCTCTCCACGAGCCACGGCTCCATGACGCCCAGCACGTCGGCCACCGTGTATCCGGGCTCCAGCAGCGCCTCGACGGACACCGTGCGGAGCCGGTTCCGGCGCTCTATGACACCCGGTTGCCACTCGAGACGCGGATAGGCGACCTGGCTCAGAGGCACGGACTGCCCCGTGGCCTGGGAGTAAATGTTCATCGTCGCGAGCCGGTTCGGGTCCGTGCGCTGATCGGCCCGTGAACGCAACACGACCGGGATCAGTTCGTCGTCCTCGCGAAACTCGGTCGTTGCAAGCCCGGTGAGATAAGTCTGCATTGACACCGCGACATCTCGGTTGGTAATTCCCGCAAGTCGCGCGCGCGTCTCGTCGATCTCGATGATGACCTTCTTGCTGCGCGGGCCCCAGTTATCGGTGACCTGACGCGCGCCGGGCACCTCGCGTAGCCGCCCCTTAACGGCCTCGACGATGCCGAAGACCTCGTCGATGTCGCGCCCCGAGATCCGGATCTGAACCGGCGGCCATGCCGGTGGGCCGAGTGGGAGCTGTCGGACGGTCACGTTGGCGTCCGGGTAATTCGCCGCGACGAAGGACTCGATTGACGCGAACAGATCGCGGTTCAGCAATGTATCCGAGTTCAGGTTGACCAGTATGTAAGAGTAATTCGGGCTGCGCTGCTTCTGGTCGAGCGTAATCACGAAGCGCGGCGGCCCCTGGCCGACAAACGTGCCCTGGTTGACGATGCCGGGCGATCCTTCAACAGCATCCGGCAGGATTTCCTCAATATGCGCCTCGATCGCGGCCGTGATCTCATCGGTACGCTCGATCGGCGAACCGACCGGCAGGTCGAGCTCGACCGTGAAAGTCGCGCGGTCGTTCGGCGGGTAGAAAATCGCCGGAACCCGCGCCAGACCCTGTATCGCCAGCAGGAACGCCGCGACGACACCGATCAGCGTCAGTGTCCGATTGCGCAACGCGAACAACAGCGCCAATTCATAGACCCGGTAGAACGTGGCCATCACGCGCCCCGACTCGCCGTCGTCCGACTTGACCCTCATGAATAGCACGCACAGTACCGGGATCAACGTCAGCGCGATGACCCACGAACACAGCAGCGTAATCGTGACGACCTTGAAGAGCGGCGCCGTATACTCACCGGTATTCGACTCGGACAGGAAGATCGGCAGAAACGCGGCGGCGGTCGTCAGCGACGAGGTCAGCAACGGGAATCGTAACTCTCGGGCGGAATCCAGCGCAGCCTGGATGACAGGTTTCCCGCGCCCGGCCTGCACCATAATCGATTCAGACATGACGATCGCGTTGTCGACCAGCATGCCAAGCGCAATGATCAATGCCGCGAGCGACATCTGGTCGAGGCCGATGTCGAGAAGCGACATCACCAGGAACGAGGCGAGGATCGTCGCCGGAATCAGGCTCGCGACGACCAGGCCGGTCCGCAAGCCGAGGAACACGAGCATGATCGCGGCGACGAAAACGACGGCCTGCACGAGGTTGCTGACGAAATCGTTGATCTTGTTCTCGACGTCGCGCGGCTGAAAGTTCAGCAATTCGAAGTCAACGCCGACCGGGTACACGCGCTGCGCACGGCGCATGACATCCAAGATGCCGTCGCCGAGACGCAGGATGTTGCCGCCCTCGCGGAGCGAAATGGCCAGCATCAGGGCCGGCTCCCCGTTGAAGCGCACGGTGACCTCGGGCGGATCGACATAGCCACGCTCGATCGTCAGGATATCCTCGAGGCGCACGATCGCGTTGCTCTGCGGCAGGCTGACGATCGAGCGGCGCAGTTCCTCGACCGACTCGAAGTTACCGGTCGGCTCGAGCACGATCTTCTCGTACTCCGACGTCACGTCACCGCCGGGCAGGACGATATTCCGCTCCTGCAGGGCCAACTGCAGCTGGACCGGCGACATGCCGAGATCTGCAAGCCGAGCGTTCTCGAATACGACAAACACGCGCTCCTCCTGCGCGCCGACGATCTCGACCTTGGCCGCATCGTCGATCAGCAGCAGCTCGTCGCGCACCTCATCAGCGATCTCCTTGAGCTCACGATATTCGAAACCATCGCCGGTCACCGCGATCAGGCTGCCGAACACGTCACCGAACTCGTCGTTGACGATGGGCCCGATGACACTCTCCGGAAGGTCGCCGCGGGCACGCTCGACCTTGCGTCGCAGGTTATCCCAGATCGGCCGGACGTCCTTGTACTCCTCGCGAACGTTGACGAACACGAGAGACACACCGGCTTTCGTCTGGCTGCTGACAAAATCGAGTTCTGGAATTTCCTGGATGACCTTTTCGAGCTTGTCGGTCACGAGCATCTCAACGCGCTCGGGACTGGCGCCCGGGAAGATGGTCTGGACGAGCGCGGTGCGAATGATGAAACCCGGATCCTCGCTGCGCGGCATGCCAAGGTAGCTCGACACCCCCGCGATCAGGACGAAGACGAGCATCGCCATGAACACGCGGTTCTTCTCGATCGCGAAGCGTGTCAGGTCCATGGGCGGCTCGCGACTCAGTCTTCCAGCAGCGTCACGATCTGGCCGTCGACCAGCCGCCGCACGCCCGCGGTCGCGATCAGTTCACCGACTTCGACGCCGTCGATCACCGGAACGCCCTGAACATTTGCGGTTGACTCGATCGTCACGGCACGTCGGCGCGCCACGTAACGCCCCCCTCCGGCAGGTTCGGGTTCGAGTACGAAGACGTAGTTGCCGTCCCGATCCTCGCCGACGGCGATGTATGGGATCAGGATGCCATTCGGACTGTCGTCCGAGACCGACATCTGTACCTCCGCGGCCATGCCGGAGCGAATATCGGCGCAATTCTCGTTGATCCCCAGTGTCACCGGGTAAGCGGACGCGCCACGCTCGGCCGCGACGCCGACTTCCGATACGATGGCGCCGAAGATCCGGTCGCCGAGCTCCGCCACGCTGACCGTCGCCGGCGCACCCTGGTGAATCGCGCCGATCCATGCACCCGGCACGTCGACGACGACCTCGGGGCATTCCCCACAGTTCACGCGCACGACCGGTTGTCCCGCGGAAACGTTCTGGTTCGGTTCGACATAGCGGCCGGCGATCGTGCAATCCTCGGGCGAGGTCAATTTCGAATAAGACAGCTGCAGTCGCGCCGCCTCCAGTTGCTGCCGCGCTGCCGCGACGAGCGCGCTGGCCGACTCGGAGCCGGCCCGCGAGTTGTCGAGGTCGCTTTTCGACACGTTGCGGTTCTCGTAGAGTTCGCGGGTGCGATTGAAGTTCGCCTCGGCGTTACGCAACTCGGCACGCGCGCGCTGCAGGCCGGCCTCGGCCTCGCGCATCGTCACGGTGTAATCGGTTGGATCCAGCTGGGCGACCAGCTGCCCCTTGTCGACCCGATCTCCAACGACGACGTCGATTGTCGTGACGTTGCCGCCGACCTTGAAACTCAGATCCGCATCGAGCGCCGCCTTCGTCACGCCGGAGAAGATACGCTGCGCCACCGCGCCGGCCGGGAGTACCTCGGCATACCTGACCGGCCTGATCACCTCTTCGAACTCGGCCGGAGGCTCCTGGCAGGCCGCCAGCAGTGCCGCCAAAACCGGAATCACGATACGGTATGTCATTGCAGTTCTGTTCATCGCTTGCCCGTCAATAAGTCAGTTTCAGGCCCCGCTGCAGAAAGAATTCCTCGACCTGTCGGAACCACTCGTTGAAAAACTGCGGGTCGAGCATCAGCGAAAAATCGCCGACGACGCGCAACACCTCGATGATGTCGCCCAGGTACAGGTATTTCGCCTCGGCCGCTGCGAGGTCCGACGCCAGCGCTGCATTCTGCGCATCGATCAGCGTAATGATCGACACGGCGCCGTTCGAATACGAATCCGTCACGATGCGCAGGTTCGCGGCCGAAGCGACCGCGGCCGCGTTCGCCAATTCGATGCCGGCGTATGAATTCGCGACCTGCTCGAGCGCGATACGGATCCGCGTCTCGATGTCCTGCTCGACCGCATCGCGCCGCCGCTCCGCCTGGCGCAGCGCGTACTTCGATTTGCTAAGGTCCGCGCGCAGGGCGCCGCCATTGAAGATCGGCAGGCTCGCCTGCACGCCGACCTGCCACGTATCGTCATCCAGCGTTGCGCCTGGAAGCGAGCCCTGGCCCGGCGTCCGATCGAGGTTGTAACCGGCCTGACCGCCTGCCGCGATGTCCGGCATCCAGTAACGGCGTTTCGCGGCGGTCACCTGGCGCTCATTTGCCGAAATAAAGTAGTCCGCGCCGCGAATCTCGGGCGCAGTCTCGAGCCCGCGTTCGACGACGAAGTCCTGCATCGTCTGCCACGTCTGCTCGTTATCGATCAGCGCGAGAAACTGACCCTGCGTGAAGAACGACAGCGACGTATTGACGCTGGCATCGGTCGGACGCAGCAACGTCTTCTGTGGGCGATTCAGTACCTGGTTCAAACGGTCCTCGGCCTGGCGACGAGACGTCTCGGCGTCGATCAGGCTGCGCCGGTCGCCGGCGATCTGCGCCTCCCAGCGCAGCACGTCGGCGCGTCCAGAGAAACCGATCGACTCGCGGATCCGGGCGAGTTCGAGATTCGTTCGCGTGACTTCGAGGTTCGAGCGCTGCACGTTCTCCAGCGACAGCGTGCGCAACAGATTCAGGTACGATAATCCGGCTGCTCGCAGCGTATCGAGGATCGCGACGCGATAGTTCTCGTCCTCGGCCTGCTTCAGGTACTGGTTGATCTTGAATCCGGCCCACGCGCGATCGGAATACAGCACCTGGCGCCCGTCCAACGTGACGTCCGACGTCTCCTCCGGGGCGAGCAGACCGAATGACCTCTCCGGATCCACCTTCTGCCAGGCGCCGCCCAACTCGAATTGCGGCAGCAACTCGGACCTGGCGGTGCGCGTGTCCTCGCCGGCCAGCTTCGGCCCGAAGGACGCCACCTGCAGGTTCAGGTTTGCATCCAGCGCTTCGGCCATCGCGTCGAGCAACGCCAGCGACTCGCCCTGCTCGAGTCCATCGCGGAATAACTGCTCGGCGTCGGCGAGCACGGCATAGCGAGGCGCGTAGCCGATTGCGGCGGCCGTCCTCATGTTGATCGCGAGTCGCCGGCTCTCCTGCAGGAAGACCGGGATTTGCTCCGGGCGGTCCCCGAGCAGGATGCGCTGAACGTTCAGCGCGAGCCGCCGCGCGATCCGCAGCTGGTCTTCCGGTCGCCCGACGCTCGACAGCAAAATACCCTCATTGACCTCACTGACCCCGAGCATCGAGAAGCTTTTCAATTTGCGCTCGATCAGCGCGTCGGCGAGTTGCTTGATGTCCGCGTTGTCGAAGCGAAATAGCGGCGAGACGTAGACGGCATCCACTTCCTCGGGAATCGACGCGACGACCGCATCGATCGAGTCACCGACCGGTATCGTCACGATGTCGATCCCGAGGTCCTTCTCCACGGCGGCAACCTTTTGCTCGAGGAAGGACTGAAACGCGTCGATCGTCGGTTGATCGACCAGCGAGGCAAGTTTCCGGAATTTCGTGGCGGCGGCGAAGTCGCGCAGGTCATCGTCGACGCTGTGCAGGTTCGTGATGTATACGAGGTTGCGTTTGCCGCTGGCGCCGTCCGCGAACGGAAAACTCTGCAGCTCCGGGTCGACGACGATCGGTGCGATGACCGGCTTGGTCAGGTCCGGGTGATCCCCCGCGACGTGACAGACGAGCATGCCGAGGCACAGCACGATGTCGACGTCGGGATCGGCGAGCTGCCGGTCGAAGACCCTGCGCGCGCCCGCGAGGGTCCAGTCGCCCTCCAGCTGCTTGCCAGTCGGAAAGCGCACGTCGAACTCGCCGGCGGTCAGCTTCGTGACCTCTGCCTCGATTGCAGAAAGCGGGATCATGACGCGCGCCTGCGGCCCGTCGCGCAGGATGCCGATGACCGTCTCCGCCTGCACGACAGGCACGAGCCACCCGATGGCGAGCGAGCACAGGACGATCAGGATGCGGGGGCAGCACATGACGATGGCCAGTCTACTAGAACCGGCGATGGTCATGTACGCTTGGCACGGTGTCGCGGCAGTCCCGTAAAGATCCGGTAACGAAATGAAGGTTATGAGACACACCCGATGAGCCTGAAACGCCTGTTCCCGTCGGTCAGTGTGTTCGTCAAGACGCTGGGCCTGGTCTACTCGAAGCGGTCGATGTTGAGGAAACTGGGCTGGGTGGAGTCTGTCCGCACGAGCAAACCCTGCCGCAAGGATGGCTCACCGATACCCTGGATGAACTACAGCGTCATCCAGTTTCTCGACGAGCGGCTGAACAAGGACCTGTCGCTGTTCGAATACGGCAGCGGGAATTCGACGATGTTCTACGCGTCGAAAGTCGGCTACGTAAAGTCCATCGAAATGGACGAGGGGTGGTTCAATTACGTTCGCGACTCGATGCCGGACAACGTCGACCTCGTGTTGTTCAAAGCGGATGGCACAGCACACTACCGCGAAATATCCGGTCAACAGGATCGGAAATTCGACGTCGTCGTGGTCGACGCGGCCGAACGCACCGAATGTCTGATGCACGCCGACACGGCCGTCACCGAACGCGGCGTCATCATGCTGGACGATGCTACGCCCGACGTTCACCGACCGGGCATGGAGCACCTTGCATCTAAGGGATTTCGTCGTCTGGACTTCGAGGGACTGAAGCCGGCGAGTATCCGCGCCTATCGTACGTCGATCTTTTACCGGGACGGGAACTGCCTGGGGATCTAAGAAGCGGCTGCGATTAGTCGGCTATCTGAGACCAGCGACTCGGCCATCCAGTCGGCCAGACGGCTGATCCAGGAAAAATTCGTGGCCGCTAAAGCGGCCGATAAAATTTGCGTGTTAATACACGCAAATTGGTGCCGGAGGAGGGACTCGAACCCCCAACCTACGGTTTACAAAACCGTTGCACTACCAGTTGTGCTACTCCGGCCGATTCGCCTCGGCTACGGATTCTAGTGTTTCATCGCCGGCGTCGGCAATGGTATCTGCGGTCGGACGGCACGCAACGGTCTCGGTGCGCAGGATTTGGGAGGACGGCAGTTCCAGGTCGGTCAGGACCAGCGCCTGGCCGCCAAGCAGTTCGACGTTAACCCAGTGCTGCGTGCCGGTCCTGAAGCGGTCGGTCCGTATCGGGTTCAGCCCGGCAGACCGGGCGATTTTCTCGATGCGGTTCGCGCCGGCCTCGCCGCGGAATACGCCAAGGGAAATGTCGACGGTCGGATCCGTGCGCACGATATAGGCGTCGTTCAGGCCGGCCTTGACCAGTCGCTCCACGGCCTGCTTCGCCTTGGCGCCCGTCTCCATGCCGGCGACCTGGACCCAGTGCCCGACCCAGATATCGCCGGTCTCGTGAACGAGGTCGACCGTCATCCCGCGCCCGCCGAGCTGCTGCGCGATCGACGATGCCGGTTCCGGACTGTCGAATGGCCCGATGCGTTCGCATTGCCGGATGCCCGCGCCGGATGCCACCGCAGGGACGACGGCGACGGTTTCAGATTGCGATCGAGCCGGCCCGTAGAGAACCAGCTGCGGCTCCTGAATGGAGTCGTCGGCGAAACGGAATCTCGTCGGGTCGACGACATCGTCGGGCGCAACCCATTGTTTCCACGCCAGCATGATCAGGTTTGCCAGCAACAGCGGCAGGATAATATTTCGCACGCACTCGCCCCCTCATGGCTTACCCCGAACTCAGCGGGGCGCCCACAACACGAGTCCCTCGAGCACCAGTTGCGGGCGATGCACGAGTTCGACGGCGACGTGCGGAATGATCCGCTCGGCATCGCCACCGGTGACAACAACAACGTGCCCATTATCCTCGGCGAGCGCGCCGGTGCAACGTTCGATCAGCGCGCAGACCGCTCCGAGCACACCGTGACCGATGGCCTCGCCGGTATCACGGCCCGGCGCCAGGGATACCCCCGCCGGCGAATCGCCTTCTGTAAAACGCTCGAGGTTGCCCGTATCGCCGGTCAGTGCGCGCCACATCATGTCCAGACCCGGCAGGATGTAACCGCCCAGGTGCTCGCCATCCGCCGCGACGAGGTCGATCGTCAACGCGCTGCCGGCGTCGACCACGCATACGGCGTCGGAAAAACGATCGACCGCCGCCAGCATTGTCAGCCAGCGATCGACGCCCAGCTTGGTGTGATCACGATAAGCATTGCGCAAGCGACCGGCTTGCTTCTGCGCCCTGGCGAAGCTGGCATCGACACCCAGGGTCGCGCCGAGTTGCGCAGCGACACGCTCGCCGAACTCCGGTCCGGCCACATTGGCGACGAGAATCTCCGCCGGCGAATCGCGCAGGTCGTCTAGCACCGCGGCTGCGGCGATGCGCGGATCATTGCCGTGCGCCCTGATCTCGACGTGGCCCAGCGTGCCGTCGGAGCAAGCCGCCCACTTGACGCGCGTGTTACCGATATCGACCAGCAGTTTCATAAACCCGACTCCCGATTGGCTTGGCGCAACGTGACTTCGCCGGAAACCACAGCTTGCAGGTTGCCGCCGTCGTCCAGCAACAAGGCGCCCGCATCGTCGATGCCCGCCGAGACACCGCTCTGCTCGCGATCCCCGATGCGCAGGCTGACCGCCTTGCCGCGTATTGCGTCGAGCGCCCGCCATTCGTCCACGAACGTGCGAAACCCGCTGGACTGAAACTCGACCAACACGCCAAACAGTTCGTTCGCGAGCGCAGCGGCGAGCGCATTGCGAGACACGCTCCGATCGCCGATGAGGCTTCGCAGGCCGACCGGCGGCAGGCTATTCGGCGTGTCGAAATGCTCCGCCAGGCCGGCGACGGATTCGACGTTGATGCCGATGCCGACGATCACGAAAATCGGCCCACTCGATTCGCCCTGTACATCGATCAGCAGGCCACCGAGTTTCGCGTTCCCGGCGACGATGTCGTTCGGCCACTTGAGTCCGAGACCGGCCGGCTCCCAGGACGATAACGCGCGATGCACAGCAACACCGGCGGCCAGGCTCAGCGCCGACAGGTTCGGCGGCATGACCGGGAACGTCCAGCCGGCCGACATACACAGACCGCTGGCGTATGGCGACAACCAGCGTCGCCCCCTGCGGCCCCGACCCCCGGTCTGGTATTCGGCGAACGCATGGCTCAGACAACCGGGCGCCGGCGCACCGGCGGCGCGCAGGAATTCGTTCGTCGACTCGGTAATCGATAGGACATCGAGCGATGCGATGCCGGCCCTGGCGCCGGGCGCGAGGCCTGCTCGGATGGCGCCACCGTCGAGCAGGTCGAGCGGTCGCGTCAGGCGGTAACCCCGCCCGGGCGATGCCTCGATCTCGAGATCGACCGACGCCAACTGCTGCAGTTGCTTCCAGATCGCGGTCCGCGAGCACCGCAACGTGCGCGCGAGATCGGCGCCGGAATGCAGCTCGCCGTCGGCGAGCAGTTCGATCAGATCAACCCGCATCGCCTCGTTCCGGCCGCCGTCGGCGAAACAGCATGACGCGCTCCGAGCGGCTCTCAGTGCCGTCGCGCAGGCGCTGAATGTTGGACCGATGCGTATAGATAATGAACAGCGCCACTGCGACCAGGAACATGAACAACGGGAGCGAATTGACGAGATCCGTCGCCGCAATCCACAGCGGCATCGCGACGGCCGCGCTGATGGTCGACAAGCCGACATAGCCCGTCAGCACCAGCACCGTCACGAACGTGATCCCGGCCGGCAGTAGCAGCACCGGCGCGATTGCGATCAGCACGCCGAGCATCGTCGCCGCGCCCTTGCCGCCCGCGAAGTTGAACCAGACCGGGTAGCAATGACCGGCGATGGCCGCGCCGCCGCAGGCCAGCGTCAACCACATGCGGGAAACCTCGGGGTCGATCGGTACGCCGGGCAGCGCCATCGACGGCAGAAGAGCGACAGGTAGCCAGCCCTTGCCAACGTCGATGACCATGACGAAGAACGCGAACACCACGCCCTGCGTGCGCAATGCGTTCGTACCGCCCGCGTTGCCGCTGCCGGACGCACGTATGTCCACACCCTTGAACTTGCCGAGAATCAACGAGCCGTTCAATGAGCCGAGCAGGTAGCTGATCAGAACCTTGATGCCAAGTTCGAGCATGATCAGACTCCGAGCCAGGCCTGGCGTCTCTCGGCGACATCCGACTCGACGTCAGTTTCGAACGTCAGGTAACAGGTATCGCGCGGCGGCATCGCGACCTCGATGTCGAAATGCCGCAGCTCGTCGCGGCGAAAGACACTCAGCGTCACCGTGGCTCCGATCACGAGCCGGTCGACGAGGTCATTCCAGTTAGCAGGCGTCACGCGGATCTCGTTCAGCGCCACGAGTTCGTCGTTCGCGGATAACCCCGCTCGCGCGGCGGCGCTGTCGTGTAACACATGTGCAATCCTGACTGCGGCGCCGACATTGCGCGTGCGCAGGCCGAGCCATGGCCGCGGTCGTTCCTCTCGCCGACCACACTTGCCGCCGCGGTCCGCCTCGGACTCGGCGGCGCGCATGTTCAGACGCACGCCGAATTGCGCGAGCAGAATACCGACCGGCGGATCGACCGTCGTGCGCAGACTCTGTTTGAAGAATTCGCCCAGGTGCAGACCGGAGACTTCTTCCGCGAGCAACTCGAAACCGTCCTCCGGCAAACCGTGGATACCCTTCGCGCCGTAGTTCTCCCACAGCACGCGCATGACCTCGTCCAGGGTGCAGGTTCCCTCCGACCGCATACGCAGCTCCAGGTCGAGCGCCAACGCAACCATCGCGCCCTTGCGGTAGTAGCTCACGATCGCGTTGGGAGAATTCTCATCTTGCTTATAGAACTTGATCCACGCGTCGAAGCTGGACTCCTCGAGCGTCTGACGGCGGCGGCCGGCCGCGCGGTAGACCGCCGTCAGCGAGCGACCGAGCAAATCGAGGTAGCTGTCGGCGTCGACGAGTCCGGCGCGCAACAGGCCGAGGTCGTCGTAATAAGAAGTGATGCCTTCGAACACCCATAGCTGCCGCGTGTAGGCCTCGCGATCCAGTGGGTACGGCGCGAACTCCGCCGGACGGATGCGCTTGACGTTCCACAGGTGAAAGTACTCGTGACTGACGAGCCCGAGAAACTTACGATAACGATTCGACACGCCAGCCTGCCCCTTCACGGGCAGGTCGTCGCGACCGCAGATCAGCGCCGACGAGTTCCAGTGCTCGAGTCCGCCGTAGCCGCTGTTGACCACGGTGACGAGGAACACGTAGCGGTCGAGCGGCAATTCGCCGCCGAACATGTCTACGTGCGCGGAGCATGCCAGCTGAACGTCCTGGCGAAGACGGTCCATGTCGGCATCGTGCCGACCGACCAGCGCCACCTGGTGTTCGGCGCCGGCGAGTTCGAAGCGCACGCTATCCAGGTTTCCCATCAGCACCGGATGATCGATCAGTTCGTCGTAGCCCATCGCGGCGAACGCACCGAAGTCGTCGCGGTTGCCCGTCAGGCGATCCATGCCGGTCGCGACGGCCCAGTCCGCCGCGCACTTGTCTTCGGGCGGCGCCAGGTGCACCACGCAGCGCTCATGCTCCTTGCCGTGGATCAGAAAGAACAGGCATACGCCGTTGAAAAAACCGTGATCGAAATCGAGATACGCGCCGCGGACCGAGATGTCGTAGGCATAGATCTTCGCGCGAATGAGCAGCGGGCCCTCGCATTCGGCCGCATGCCACGTGGACTTGTCGAGCTTGCGCAGCGGGACCTCTTCGCCGTCGCACTCCGCGGAAATCGTCATGACGTGGCGCGCGTAGTCACGAATCATGTAGCTGCCGGGTATCCACGCCGGCAACGAGAACTCCTGGCCGCCGGCATCCGGCTGCGCGATGCGGCACGTCACCTCGAAGACGTGCGCCCCCGGATCGACCGGCCGCACGTCGTAGACGATTCCCGCTGCCTCTATATTCGTCGTCATCCCTGACCTGCCCCTGGCTCCGTCAACTTCAACGTCAGGCACTTCGCGGAACCGCCTGCCTTCAGAAACTCCGACAACGCGGTCTCGTGAATCTCGAATCCCGCGCTCATCAGTTGCTCCCGCAGCGCGGGTGAAAATCGGTGCGCGAATACATGCTCGCCGACGTTGACCGCGTTGCACGCAAAATTTGCGGCGTCCGCGGCCGATACCGTCAGACGTTTATCGGCCGGCACACGTGCCTCGATCGCCGCGACCGAATCATCGTCGAACGCGCCCGGAAAATACAGCAGATACCCCCCGGTCAAAGGGCAGAGGCACGTATCGATGTGATAGAAGCGCGAATCGGTCAGCCGGATCGATACCACCTCGCGGTCGAACCAGTCCGCCAGATACGCATGCGCCTCGATCTCGGTACGGAACCCGTAACCGGTCCACAGCCACGGACCGGCACGATCGATCAGGCAATCGCCGGCACCTTCGAAGCCGACGTTCTCGGGCAGCACCTTCACGTCGAACCCGCGCTCCCGGAACCAGCCCTTCAGGTATGGCTCCTCCGGCCGGCGCTCGCGCGGCATGAAATGACTGGGCACGACGCGGTTGCCCGCGACGAAACCAGCATTGGCCGTGAATACGAGGTCCGGCAGATCGGGCTGCGGCGCCAGCAGATGAATATCGGCGACTTCGCCAAGCGCATCCCGCAACGCGTCCCACTGGATGCGCGCACGATCCTGGTCCGGCGCGCCCTCGTTCCCCGCCATCCATGGATTGATGACGTAGTCGACCGAGAAATGGTCCGGCGGGCACATCAGGATCTTCGGCCGATCGATCCCGGTCATGCCGTACGCCCGCCCGTTTGCAACGGCAGGAAGACCTCGGCCAGCATGCAGCGCACACTGCCACCGCCGGTGTGTTCGATCGTCGGGATATCGACGGACACCGGTCGGCCGCAGGCGCAGATTGAATCGCGCTGCTTCGAGGTCAGGGACTCTTGCGCACTGCGGGACATCACGATGACGGGCTCACCGGAAGCGTTTTCCAGCTCCAGCATGTTGCCGGCGAAGCTGTGCATCTGTTGGCAGGAAATCTCGATGACGTCGCGACCCGTCGCAGCGAGCTTGTCGATGATCGTACACCGCTTGTCCGCATCGACGATGGCTTCCGCGCACAGGATCGCGAATCGATTGCCAAGCGCCATCATGACGTTCGTGTGGTACACAGGGATGCCATCGTCGCCCCGGGCCTCGAATGCTGCGATCTCATAGTCAGCCCGCTGTGCGAAATCGGCAAGCGCGTCCATCTGCGTGCGGCTCGACAGCGCGGCATAAGCGATCCGATTGATTCGATCGAGCACCATGCTGCCCGTACCTTCGAGAAAGTGGCCCTCGTCCTCGAGGTGCGACAGATCAGCGATCTCGCGCACCAGAAACCCGTGCTCCGACGACAACGCCTCGACGATATCCATACGCCGTTCGCGCCGTCGCATCTCTGACTCCATCGGGTACAGGAACACGCGTCCATCGGCATGCAATGAAATCCAGTTATTGGGGAATATGGCGTCTGGCTTAACGGGCTCGTCCGTGTCCTCGAAAATGATCGGTTCGATTCCGGCGACGCGCAACGCCGTGGTCATTGCATCGAACTCTCGCACCGCATGCGCCTGCTGTTCGGCCGGCGACATGTCTGAGTTCTGCTGAAATGCGTTCGATCCGGCGGTTTGCTCATTAGGACCGAAGGCGCGGGGCCGCACCATGAATGCGTGCCGGGTTGTCTGCCGAGACGCTCGCATCAATGAATCCAGCGGGCCGCGCCTCAGTCGTCTGCGTCGTCGGCCTTCGACGCGAGCTCCGCGACCGCGCTGGCCGTCTGACCGAACAGGTTCCTGCGGCTCTCTTCGTCGACGACCCCGGACGTCCACCAGTCCTTGCCGATCTCGATGCCTCGCTGCACGGCCGGTCGCGCCGCGATGCTGTCGAACCAGCGCTCGACGTTCGGGAACTCGTCCAGCGGCTGACCGAAACGGTCGCTGGAACGAACCCATGGCCACGACGCCATATCGGCGATCGAATAGTCCCCGGCCATGTAGTCACGATCGGCCAGGCGCCGGTCGAGCACACCGAGCAGGCGGTTGTACTCGTTGGCGTAACGATCGACCGCATAGTCGATGCGCTCCTGCGCGTAATTCAGGAAGTGACTGAGCTGCCCCGCCATTGGGCCGAGCCCCGCCATTTGCCAGAACAGCCACTGCAACGCTTCGAATCGCTCGGGCGTGCCGGTCGGCATGAACCGTCCTGACTTCTCGGCGAGGTAGACGAGTATCGCGCCGGATTCGAAAACGGAAATCGGGCCATCGGGTGCATCGGTATCGACGATCGCCGGCATGCGATTGTTCGGACTTATAGTGAGAAACCCGGGCTTGAACTGATCGCCCTTGCCGATGTGCACGGGCTTTAATTCATAGTCGAGACCGCACTCCTCCAGCATGATGGATACTTTCCATCCGTTCGGTGTCGGCCAGTAATAGAGTTCGATCATATGCCCGCCAGCGTCGCGTGGAAGCCTCAATCTTATAGGTTTTCAGCCGGGCTGACTGCGAATCGAATCGCACCCGTCTGCTAGACTGCTTGCCCGTAGCCCGCGGGCAAGCAATCCGACGAACCGATGCATTCCGAAGCCAACGAAAAACGACGGGAACCGCTGCGGGTCATGTGCATCACGTCTCAGGCGGCTTCCATCACCAACGTACGCCCCGAGGCCGCGTGGTTCATCGGCTTGCAGAAAGCCGGCATCGACATGACGGTCATGACCGAGCCCGACTCTCAATGGGCCGAAGAGATGCGCAGCGTAGGCATCGACGTCGTCGGCCTGAACATCCGGCGGAAGTTCGATTGGGCGGCGGTCAAGCGGATTCGTGCGACCCTGAAAGCAGGCGGCCACCAGGTCATGCACATGTTCAACAACAAGGCGATCGTTAGCGGGATCGCGGCGTCGGTCGGACTTCCCGTGAAAGTCGTGACGTATCGTGGGCAGACCGGCAACATCAAGCGCCACGACCCGACGTGTTACCTGACGCATCTGAATCCGCGTGTGGCGAAGATCACCTGCGTGGCAGAAGCAGTGCGCAAGGACCTGATCGCGAACGGCGTGAGCCCGGACAAGGTCGTGACGATCTACAAGGGTCATGACCTCGCCTGGTATGACGGCGTCGAACCGGAAGACCTGCGGCCACTCGGCGTACCCGACGATGCATTCACGATCGCTTGCGTCGCGAACAACCGGCCGCGCAAGGGTGTGCCGGTGCTGATCGAATCGGCCCGCTTCCTGCCGCCCGACACGAAGCTGAACTTCCTGCTCGTCGGCGGCGGCATGACGAGCGATGAAATCCGGCGACTCATCGACGCGAGCCCGCTCCCCGATCACTTTCACCCTATCGGTTACCGCGACGAGGTCTTGCCGCTGGTCGCCGCCTGCGACGGCGGGGTGCTGCCGGCCACCAAACGCGAAGGGCTGCCGAAGACCGTCATCGAAGCGATGGCACTCGGCCTGCCGGTCGTTGTAACGCGGACCGGCGGCAGCCCGGAACTGATTACGGATGGCGAGTGTGGCTACGTCGTCGAACCCAACGATCCGCGGGGTCTCGCGGAGGCGCTGCAAAGACTCGCGGGCGATCCGTCGAAGGCGCGGGCGATGGGTGCGGCAGCGCGCGCTCGTCTCACAGAGCATTTCGATGTCGACCAGGGCGTAAAGGCGCACGTTTGCCTTTACGCAGAACTGGCGGACGAAGCCGCCTGAGGGTTCAGTCGTTCGCGTCCGCGAACGCTTTCATATATTTAAAGAATACGCCGTTGGCATCTCCGACCGCGATCACGAGCCCGCGCCAGCCATCCAGGAAACCGAACTGGAACACGTAGACACGGATGAAGGTCCAGACGCTGCGCAGAAAAATGACCGGAACCGGCAGCAGGCGCGGCGAGTCCTTGCGGAATAGCTCGGAGTATCGATCGATCTTGACCAGGAACTGGCCGAGCTCACGCACGGCATCGTGCGACAACTCCCCTTTCAAGCGAACCACGCGCCCGCCCGGCGGCGCCTGCACGACCTCGTGCACGGCTGCATCGCTGACGCTCGTGCCACGGCGGTTATACAGGCGCAGCAACCAGTCGCCGCCCCAGCCTGAGTGGCGAACCGCCTTCCCTCGAAGATAGTTGACCCGCTGAACCTCATAAGCCGTCACCGGGTCGCCAAGGTCGCAGCCGGAGATGCTCTCGAGCAGCTCGGGGCTGATCTGCTCGTCGCTGTCGATCGAGAATACCCAGTCGTGTTCGGCAAGATCGGCGGCACGGTTCTTGGTTGGCCCGAACCCGATAAATTCGCCTTCATACACGCGGACGTTCGGAAACGGTTCGGCAATCTCTAGCGTGCGATCTTCGGATCCATTGTCGTAGACGACGACTTCCGCGAAGTATTGCAATGACTCCAGCGTCGCGCCGATCGTCGCCTCCGCATCGCGGGCGATGATGACAGCGGAGATTGGCGGAGGAGCACCCTGGACAGTCATGCGATACCTGACGTTAGTTACCCCGACGGTGGCTCGGGACGATTCTGCTAGTATCGAAATCATCGCATTAACTCGCCGTCACCGACAACGAACGGTGCCACCGCGGCGCGCCTCAACAGGTTTCCGGATGAAGCGATTGAGTGTTCTCGATTTGCGCGCCGCCAGCGTCGCGAACCTGCTGGTCGTCTCGGTCGCCATCTACGCGTGGGCGATCCTGTCGCTGGACGAGAACCTCTATTACCTGACCGTTCAGGAAGACGAATACCTCGAATGGATGAGCTTCTGGGCGTTCTTCGCGGCGGGGCTCGTCTATTTGCGCAAGGCCTTCGCGGCCGGGTTCTCATGGCGCGACGGGTGGTTCCTGCTGGGGCTGGCCGCGTTCTGCCTGTTCGTCGCGTTCGAGGAGATCTCGTGGGGCCAGCGCGTAGTCGGCTTCCGACCGCCCGAGTATTTTCTCGAGACCAATTTCCAGCAGGAACTGAACCTGCACAACGTCGTCGATTCCGACCTGCGCAAGCTCGCCGTTCGCCTCGTCATCTTCGGCTACGGCGTCGTGCTGCCGGCACTGGCGATGGTGCCGGTCGTCGGCCGCCTGTCCGGACAGCTGGGAGTCGTCGCACCGCCGGCGGCGTTGATTCCCGCTTTCCTCGCGACCGGTGTCATGCAGATGACCTATCCCCTCAAGTTCACGGGCGAATGGGTCGAGTTGATGCTGGGCCTGTGTTTCTTGTACTCGGCCGTCGGGGTAGCAGGGCATCGCGATACCGGTGACGCGCCCAATCGCCGCCTGGCCGCAGTCTCGCTGTCGTCGCTGGCGGTCATTGCACTCGGCGTGGCCAGCTCCTTCGCAACGCACTACCAGCGCGATCGTGGCCCGGGGAATGCCGCCGCGGCACGCGCCGAGCTCGAGGCGCTGAAGCAAGATTTCACCTCCGGACGGGTCAGTAGCCGCTGTGGCCTGCACAAGCGCCTGTATACGTTCGCCGATCAGTATCAGCAGGGGCGCCTGTTCACCGGAGAGTTCTCAAAGCTCATGCAGCAAGGGCTGCCGGAGCAGCGCGCGGCCTACCTGCTGGACCCATGGAACTACGCTTACTGGATTCGTGACAACTGCGCGAGCGGCGACCGCGACCGCACGACCTATTTGTATTCGTTCGGTCCGAACCAGCGCCGCGAGTCGACGAAGTGGGAAGTGCGCGGCGACGATATCGCCGTCTTCATCCGCGGCGGCGGCGAGACTCGGTAGAAGCGGGCCAGACCTGAAACCAGCGCTTGGTCCCGACGGCGAGTGCGCCAAGATGGGCGTCCCACTGACCGTCGTTGGTCAACCGTATTGGCACGCGGACCTCGCGGAGGGCGACAGGCCAAGCACGAGCACGATGAGAAAGATGGTGCCCGGGGCCGGACTCGAACCGGCATGGAGTTTCCTCCGAGGGATTTTAAGTCCCTTGCGTCTACCAATTTCGCCACCCGGGCTCATCGTCGGCAGCAAGGATAACGCTAGTGAAAGGACTTGGCGATCTGACCCATCCGTTGCAGCTGTCGGAACTCGACATTCAAGTCGTCGGTGGTTCCTTCGCTCGTCGCGACTTCGGTATCGACTGATTGAGTCATGTCGCACGGCACTGCTACTGTTGAACGAGTGTCAGTCAAAAAGCATAACTCAGGACCCGGGTCCGGATCTGCACCATGGCACGCGCGGTCTGCCGACGAGGCGTTGCGGGTGCTCGAGTCAGATACGGGCGAGGGCCTGAAATCGGCTGAGGCCGTCGCACGCCGGGCGAGGTTCGGCGCCAACGAAATCCCGCAGGGACGCGGCCGTAGCCTGCCCGGGATGCTCATCGGGCAGTTCCGCGATTTTATGATCCTGGTATTGCTGGCCGCGGCGATCATCTCGGGAATCGTCGGCGAACCTCAGGATGCCATCGCGATCCTGGTCATCGTCTTGCTGAACGCAGTCGTCGGCGTGGTGCAGGAGTACCGTGCCGAGCGGGCGCTCGAGGCGCTGCGGGAACTGGCGGCGCCGCTGGCGACAGTCCGCCGCGACCAGCAGACGCGCGTCTTACCGGCCACCGAACTCGTGCCAGGCGATATCGTCATGCTGGAGGCGGGCAGTGGAGTACCCGCCGATCTGCGCCTGATCGAAGCGGAACAACTCGCCGCGGACGAATCCGCATTGACCGGCGAGTCGCATGTCGTCGACAAGAATATCGAGACGCTGGCCGAGCCAGACCTCGCGCCGGGTGACCGGCGGAATCTCGTATTCAAGGGCTCGCTAATCACGCGCGGCCGGGGCATGGGCGTCGTGATCGCGATCGGCCTCGACACCGAGCTCGGGCATATCGCCGCGCTGCTGCACGGCGCCGAGCTCATCAAGACGCCACTGCAGAAACGCCTGGCGCGTTTCGGCCGGCGCCTGGCGTTGGCGGTGCTGGGCGTGTGCGCCGTGATATTTGGTGTGGGGTTGCTGCGGGGCGAGCCGGTCGTACTGATGTTTCTGACGGCCGTCAGCCTTGCCGTAGCAGCGATTCCCGAGGCACTGCCCGCGGTCGTAACGATCTCTCTCGCGCTGGGTGCGCGCAAAATGAGTCGCAGCCACACCCTGATACGTCGACTGCCCGCGGTCGAGACGCTCGGCTCGGTAACGTACATTTGCGCGGACAAGACCGGCACGTTGACGCAAAACCGGATGCGCGCCGAGTTCGCGCAGATCGGCGACGAGCGCGTCGAATCGATCGATCCGGATCCGGACGGGCGATCCGGATGGCTCGGCGTCGCGCTCGCGCTGAGCAACGACGTCCAGCGGGACGACGATGCGCCCCCGGTGGGTGACCCAACCGAAATCGCGTTGTTCGAGTTCGCGGCGACGAATGGTTGTCAGAAGGCGAAACTGATCGGTGACTATCCCCGCTTGCGAGAGGTGCCGTTCGACAGCGAGACCCAGCGGATGACGACCGTTCACGCGAAGGCGGAAGGTTCGATCGCCTTCGTCAAGGGCGCCCCGGAGGCGGTCGTGCCGGACTGCGTTGCATGGGCCATCGGCAAGTCCACTCTGGCGCACCATGCCGTGCTGGCGCAAGCCGAAGAACTCGCAAGCGAGGGTTACCGCGTGCTGGCCGTGGCCGCGAAGGAGCTCGCCGACGACACCGACGATGCCGATCATGAATTGCAATTGCTTGCATTGATCGCGCTGATCGACCCACCCCGCGACGAGGCGCCCCAAGCTGTGGCCGCGTGCCGTTCTGCCGGGATCGCGCCCGTCATGATTACCGGTGATCACCCGGGCACCGCCCTGGCGATCGCGCGCCGGGTCGGGATAGCGGACGCGAGCGACAGTGTCATGTCCGGCGTCGAGCTGGGTGAAATCCCCTCGGGAGAACTCCGCAAGCGCGTTACGAGAACCCGCGTCTATGCACGCGTGAGCCCGAAACAGAAGATTCGCATCGTGGAGGCACTGCAGTCGCAGGGGGAATTCGTCGCGATGACCGGCGACGGCGTGAACGACGCGCCGGCGCTGAAAAAAGCCGACATTGGTATCGCGATGGGTCTCAAGGGCACCGACGTCGCGCGCGAAGCGGCCGAGATGGTGCTGCTGGACGACAACTTCGCCACGATCGTCCGCGCGGTCCGCGAGGGCCGACGGATATTCGACAACATCCTCAAGTTCATCAAGTACACGATGACCAGCAACTCGGGTGAAATCTGGGTCATGTTCATCGCGCCGCTGCTCGGATTGCCGATACCGCTGCTGCCGATTCACATCCTGTGGATCAACCTCGTCACCGATGGCCTGCCGGGCCTGGCACTGGCGGCGGAACCGGCTGAAAAGAACCTGATGAAACGCGCGCCACGACCGCCGCAGGAAAGCGTTTTCGCCAACGGCATGTGGCAGCACATCGTCTGGGTGGGCCTGCTGATCGGAGCGTTGTCCATCTTCGGACAGGCCTGGGCCTATACGCGCGGTTCGGAGAACTGGCAGACCATCGTGTTCACGGTCCTGACCTTTTCGCAACTGATGCACGTGCTCGCCATCCGCTCGGAACGCGAGTCGATCTGGTCGCTGGGGCTGTTGAGTAACCGGGCGCTGCTGGCAGCCATCGCGCTGACGGTGCTCCTGCAACTGATCGTCGTCTATGTGCCCGTGTTCCAGGGGATCTTCAACACAGCGCCCCTCAACGCCGAGGAACTCGGCATGTGCCTGGCATTGCCGTTAGTCGTGCTGTTCGCTGTGGAAACGGAAAAGGCGTTGGTCCGTCGCGGGATCCTGTATCGCAGAAATTGAACTGCGGGAGAATGGCGGAGAGGGAGGGATTGACTCGCTCGCTACGCTCGCTCACCCCTGTGGGTTGCCTCCGCTTCGCTGCAGCGTCCTCTCCCCGTCAGTCGTAGCGCTTCGCGCTCCGGCTGCCGGACCCGAGTCGAACCGGGGCGGTCTCTCTCCAACCCTTTCCAACAGAAAAAAAGGCGGCCCGATGGGCCGCCTTTTTATTCTGGCGGAGAGGGAGGGATTCGAACCCCCGGACGGTTTAACCCGTCAACGGTTTTCAAGACCGCCGCATTCGACCACTCTGCCACCTCTCCGCGGTGCCGTGACGCGTGCGCGCGGCTATTCTAATTGATACGAATTCGCATAGACATCCCGGATAAACGCATCGAGAGATCGACGCGCGGTGTCCGGATTATCGACGAAGACCGTGCTGACGGCGATCAGCATCGCGGAGGTCGGGCGACCCAGGAGCAAGTTCTGGAGTTCGCGCAGCTTAACCCGCACCGGCCCAATCTCTGGTCTACCGTCGATGACGTACCAGTAGCGAAACAGGCGCTTATCCTCGTTCGCGCCCTGCAACTCGATCTCCTTGTAGCGGATCGCATCACCAGAGGTAATTTCCAGAGCACCCTCCGAAACACGCAATTGCGTCCACCGATCAACGTCAAACAGCCGATTTGACGAGTTGATTAACTCCGCGCCCTGCAGTTGCTGCCAATACGCGATGATGGCGACATCGATGACCGTAGAACCACGAAAATACTGGCCCAGGCGCCGATAGTCGTAACCTCTGAAACGTGGCGCCCAATCCTCGCGCGCTGTCGACGGGCCGATCCAGTCTGCATGCCCGGCCGGCAACTCCACCGGCGATGGCTGGGGGTAGTCTTGCGTGCGGGCCTGAACGGTCGTTACCGCCGGAGCAACGGACAGGCCGATCGCGACGATCCCGACGCCCGCCAGAGCTCCGTACCAGACGGGTTGACCGGCGATGGAAGCGGACGACGACGGGGTGGCTGACTCGTCGCTCGCATCGATGTCGGTG
>CAZISL010000083.1:0-7361 GCA_964541975.1 uncultured Chromatiaceae bacterium
ATGCCAGTTGGCGACGAGCCCGATAAGTATTAGCAGGAACCCAACGACGACGAACGCGACGAACGCGAAATGGACGAGCAGTACCGTGTCGGCCAGCAGCCGATAGACCCCGACATCATCCACTCGCGTCGGATCCGTAGATGATTTCCATATCCGGCTTCTCGGTCGTCAGGTAGTGCACCCAGATATACGCATGACTGAATGCCGCCGCAACGATACCGGCGATCGATCGAAAATAGAACGCCGGGATCCACAGCAGCAGGAAACCGAACGTGTACATCGCGTTCGGCGTCAGGCGGAAAATACCGCCACGGACCAGCGGCAGCGGCCGATACGCGGTATCGAAATGGTCGATACCGAACGCGCGCGCGATCCCGAAGTAGCGCCTGACCGACCAGGCGAGGTATGCGACCGGCATGACCATGACGAACGCGATGACGCGCGACAATTCCTCGCCGATCGGCAACGTGCCGGCATTCGCGATGCTGAGCAGGGTCACCAGGACGGGACGGGCGAGGATCAGCACGGTGAAGAAACTCGCATAGACCCCAAACGCCCAGCGACCGAACACCCGCGATAATCCGCGCGTGTGAAGCTCTACGCGCCAGCACAACCAAACGTAAAGCTGGTGGACGACTGCGTTCGCGACGACCAGCACGAACCACGCCTGCGTGGACACGCCCGCGAATTCGCCATCGAAGAACCCCGGCAGCTCCGCCGCGAGCAGGATGCAGACGCCGAGCGAAAACAGCAGGAACGCATGCGCCGACTGACCGACGAAAATATTTCTGACGACGGACATCTCGCTGCTCATAGTGAGTCAGTCGACCGGCAATTGGAAGGCGGACGCGTCTAGAACAGCGACGGCGGCAGCGGCGAGACGCCGATCACGCGGACATGCAGATCGAGGGTCGCGAGAAACACCGCCAGCGCGGCGACCGGACGCCACGCGCCGATCTCCGCGACGGCCAGACGATTGCTGCCCGCCGCGATTGCGCCGAAAGGCATGATCGACGTGCATGCGGCGAGTTGAGCCCAGTCGGATCCGAGACGGTGCCGATGTTTAGCATCCATCGACGCGATGCCGATGGCCGTCAACGCGGTCAGGCTCCCGAACAGGATCAGCGCGGCCACGTCGCCGTTCACGATCATGTGCGTAACGGTCCACAACAGGAGCCCGACCAGGATCGGATGACGCGTCACGCGCACGATGCCGGCAACGTCGGCGGCACGATACTCGAGCGCGGCCGCGCCGAATAGCGTCGCCGGCTTCGACAGCAGCCCGATGCCGATGAACATGAACGCCATGAACATCGCGACCAGCGCGGCCTCGCGCAATCCGTACAGCTGGCCCCACAATTCGACATACGGCGCGGTCAGGTAGGCCCAGAACAGCCATACGACGCCGACGGCCGACAGGATCGAATAGAACAACGCATAGCGCCCGGCGCCAATGCGCCGGACGATGTCACCGCGCAGGCGCGTGCCGGCGATGCCGACGTGCGTCGCGAAGAAGAATGCCGCGGCCAGGATCAGGTTCAGCATCAGCTGTGTTTACCGCGCGTCCAACCGTGCCCGGACAGGAACTTCTCACCCGACTCGATGCTCGGTTCCTCGAGCGTCGTCGCCATGCTGTCGTTCCACCGGTTCAGGTAACCGAACAGCGCGACGACGCCCGCGATCTCGACGATCTCGCCCTCGTCCCAGGACTCTCGCAGGCGCGCACGAAGCGGCTCGTCGACGCCGTTCGGAATCGTCGACGCCGCGACGGCGAAATCCAGCGCGACGCGCTCCGCTTCGTCGAAAGCCGGATGCGTCCGATACTCCCAGATGTTCGCCAGTTGCTCGGCGTCCGCTGCATAGCGTTCGGCCGCCCGGATCGCGTGCGCCTGGCAATAGCGACAGCCCGTCGCGTTGCTCGAAACATAGGCCAGCAAGCGCTTGAGTGCGCTGGTCACACGGCCGTGGTTCTCCATGACCGCCGTGTTGAGCCCGATGAATGCCTTCGCGATCGCGGGACGATGCTGCATCGTGAGTACGCTGTTCGGACAGAAACCGAGCGTCTCGTTGAAGAACTTCGCCAGTTCGGCGACCTCGGAATCGGCGTCGTGAGGTAGTGGTTCGACGAGCGGCATGTCAGTGACCCGGATTAATCGCGAACTGCTGACGGCCTGGGCGCTAGCCGTTGCTACGGCCAGTGGCCGGCGGCTTCGGGCGCCCGAGGTAGAGGGAAACGAGACTCGCGGCCCCGACGATCCAACCGAGCCAGTCCGGGCTCGCATCGAGGCCGATCAGCAGCGCGGCCGCGACGATACCTGCTGCGCCGCTGATAACCTGGAACTGGCGCCGCTCGCGCCCATACATGGCGTGCTGGTCCGGAATCGGCAGCTTGCCGTTGTTCGCCAGTACCTGGTCGACGAGACGCCGCGACGCGGCCGGCAGCTTCTCGAGGACATAGCGGATGTCCGGCAGGTCCTGCGCCATCCGACGGGTCGTGGCCTGCGGCCCGGTCTGTTCCGCCATCCATCGCTGCAGCACCGGCTGACCGGTCTCCCACAGGTCCAGCTCCGGATAAATCTCGCGCCCGAGTCCTTCGATCTGCACGAGCGTCTTCTGCAGCAGTATCAACTGCGGCTGCACGGTCATGTCGAACTGGCGCGCGACCTGGAACAGGCGCACGAGCACCTGGCCGAAGGAAATGTCCTTCAGCGGCTTGTTGAAGACCGGTTCGCACACCGTGCGAATCGCCGACTCGAGTTCGTCCACGCGCGTATTCGGCGGCACCCATCCGGAGTTGACGTGCAACTGCGCGACCCGGTGGTAGTCGCGGTCGAAAAACGCCAGGAAGTTCGCGGCCAGGTAGCGGCGGTCTCCCTCCTCCAGCGTGCCGACGATGCCGAAGTCGACCGCGGCGTAGCGCGGATTGTCCGGGTCTGTCACGTCGACGAAGATGTTCCCGGGGTGCATATCCGCGTGGAAAAAGTTGTCGCGGAACACCTGTGTGAAGAAAATCTCCACGCCGTAGATGCCGAGCTTGCGGAAGTTTGTGCCGACCCGCTGCAGGCTCTCCTTGTCATTGATCGGAATGCCGTGGATGCGTTCCATGACCATGACGCGCGGGCGGCAGTAGTCCCAGTAAACGTCCGGGACGTAGATCTGTGGCGACCCGAGGAAATTGCGACGCAGTTGCGCGGCGTTCGCGGCCTCGCGCATCAGGTCTAGCTCGTGCAGGACGGTCTTTCGATATTCCTCGACGACCTCCACGGGTCGCAACCGACGGGTGTCTTCCCAGTAACGCTGCGCGAGTTGCGCGAACGCGCCCAGCACTTCGAGGTCGCGCTCGACGGCCTCGTTGACGCCCGGCCGCAGGATCTTGACGATGACTTCCTGCCCCGAGTGCAGCTTCGCGACGTGCACCTGCGCGATGGATGCGGCGGCGAGCGCCTCCGGATCGAAACTCGCGAAGACTTCGCCGGCTGGTTTGCCGTATGCCTGTTCGACCGCCGCGATCGCTTCTTCGCCCGAGAATGGCGGGACCTGGTCCTGGAGCTTCGCGAGCTCGGCGCCGATATCGGGCGGCAACAGGTCCTGCCGCGTCGAAACCGACTGGCCGAACTTCACGTAGATCGGCCCAAGTTCCTCGAGCGCCTCGCGAATTCTCTGGCCACGCGGGCCGTCCGCGCGCCGGCGGAACCACATCGTCGGCGACAGGTAGAACAGGAACCGGAAGGGCCGGAACAGGTGCGCCGAAGACACGACCTCGTCGAGCCCGTGCCGCAACAACACGCGCTGGATATCCAGCAGGCGAAGCACCAGCCCCGGCTTGATCACGCCTGATGCTCCGCGCTATCGCGAGCGTCTTTGGTCAGGCGGCGTACCCGTGCCTCCAGCCGGTCGACATCGTTGGCGATGTCATCGACGCCGGCGCAAAACTCGTTCATTTCCTGGTGCGTCGGTACGTGGCGTGCGTCGTCCTGCAGGTACTCGGTCGTGCGAAATGCGAATTCGTCGGCGGAATCGAGCGCCCACTCGCGCACGTCTCGAGCGAGGTTCGTCAGCTGGAACGCGGCGGGTTCGCCGACCCATGCCGCCAAGCGCCGCTCGAGGTCGGGCCGTGCGGCCGCGATCAGACCACGGAAGCGTTCCGCGATCTCGAGATCACCGGAGAAGGACACGCGGCCCGAACGTAGCGGCGCGTCACGGTCGCTGAACATCAATCGGCGCAGCTCCATCGGCGTGCCCGAGATCGACGCATCCGCGGTCTGCCCGGAATCGACGCTCTCTGCTAGGATCTCGAGGCGGCCTTCGGACGCGCTGATGCGCATCGCCCAGGATCCCGACGGCAAACCGTCGATGCGCGTCACGAGGCTGCGGCCCGCCAGTTCCTCGCATAAACGAGCGGCATCGCGACTATTGCGTATGCCGCGGTTCAACAACGCTGCCGCGGGCGGCAGGAAGGCATTCAGGATCACGGTGTCGATCGGGTTATTCCAGCAGCCTGATGAAAAAGTCTCACGCGCGTGAAAGACAAGGCAAGAATCGGCGAGCAAGCGCAGTGTACACGCCAGTACATGAGCATTGTGAGTCGATTCTTAACGCCGTATTTTGCCGCGTGAGGGTTTTTCATCAGGCTGCTAGTACTTGTAGCCGACATGCAGCGCGACGATGCCGCCGCTCAGATTGTAGTACCGGCTGTCTTCCAGTCCGGCCTCGCCCATCAGGCGCAGCATCTCTTGCTGATTCGGGTGCATGCGGATCGACTCGGCCAGGTACTGGTAGCTGTCGGCATCCTTCGCGACGTATTTACCCAGTGCGGGCAGCACTTTGAACAGGTGCAGGTCGTAAAGCGGCTGAATCGCACCGAGCGACGGCTTCGAGAATTCGAGGATCAGCAGACGCCCTCCTGGCTTCAGTACGCGCGCCATCGATCGCAGTGCCACCGGCTTGTCCGTGACATTGCGCAGGCCGAAGCCAATCGTGATGCAATTAAAAGTGTCGTCCGCGAATGGCAGGCATTCGGCGTTCGACTGAGCCATGACGACGTTGCCAACGATGCCCCGGTTAATGATGCGGCGGCGGCCCTCGGCGAGCATGGCGGCATTGATGTCGGTCATGACGACCAGTCCATCGTCGCCGACCTGCTTGCTCATGCCGGCGGCGAGATCGCCGGTGCCGCAAGCAACGTCGAGCGCGACATCGCCCGCGCGTAAACCAGTGCGCTCCAGCGTGTAATGTTTCCAGATCCGGTGCAGGCCGCCGGACATCAGGTCGTTCATCAAATCGTAGTTCGACGCGACCGAATCGAACACGCCGCGCACACGGCCGGTCTTATCGCTCGTCGCGACCGTCTCGAAACCGAAGTGGGTGGTGTCCTGCGCTGGCTTCGTCATGGGCGCAAGTATAGAAGAATAGAACCCGCTATAGGATGTAGCGACTCAGGTCTTCGTCCCGCACCAGTTCGCCGAGGTGCTCCTCGACATAATCCGCGTCTATCGTGAGCGTCTGCCCGGAACGATCCGCGGCGTCGAACGATACGGTTTCGAGCAACCGCTCCAGAACCGTGTGCAACCGGCGCGCCCCAATGTTCTCGTTCTGCTCGTTCACCTGGAATGCGATCTCGGCCGCACGCTGAACGCCCGACTCTTCGAACTTCAGGTCGACGCCTTCCGTCGCGATCAGCGCCTCGTACTGCTGCGTCAGCGACGCGTCAGGCTCCGTCAGAATGCGGATGAAATCGTTGGTGCTCAACGCGCTGAGTTCGACGCGGATCGGGAATCGCCCCTGTAATTCGGGAATCAGGTCGGCCGGCTTCGCCGTGTGGAACGCGCCCGAGGCGATGAACAGGATGTGGTCGGTCTTGACCATGCCGTACTTCGTGTTGACCGTGCAGCCTTCGACGAGCGGCAACAGGTCGCGCTGCACGCCCTCTCGGGAGACGTCAGCGCCCGTCGCATCCGAGCGCCGGGCGACCTTGTCGATCTCGTCGACGAAGACGATGCCGTTTTCCTCGAGGTTCCTGATCGCCTGGATCTTGATGTCTTCGTCGTTGACCAGCTTGGCGGCCTCTTCCTCGGTCAATAGCTTGAATGCCTCGCTGATCCTGAGCTTGCGCGAGCGTTGACGCTGACCGCCCATGTTCTGGAACAGGCCCTGCAGCTGGCTCGTCATCTCTTCCATCCCGGGCGGCGCCATGATCTCGACGCCGACCGGAGCGACGGCGACGTCGAGCTCGACTTCCTTATCGTCGAGCTTGCCCTCGCGCAGCATCTTGCGGAACTTCTGACGCGTGTCGGACTGCTCGCCGTCAGCGCTCTCCGGCATCGGCAGCAAGGCATCGAGAATGCGATCCTCGGCCGCATCCTCCGCGCGGTGGCGCACCTTATCCATTTCGGTCTCGCGCGTGAGTTTGACGCCAATGTCGGCCAGATCGCGCACGATGCTGTCGACTTCGCGGCCGACGTAACCGACCTCCGTGAACTTTGTCGCCTCGACCTTGATGAACGGCGCCTTCGCCAGGTTCGCGAGCCGCCGGGCGATCTCGGTCTTGCCGACGCCGGTCGGCCCCATCATCAGGATGTTTTTTGGCGTGATCTCGTTACGCAGCGACTCGTCCACCTGCATGCGGCGCCAGCGATTGCGCAACGCAATGGCGACGGCGCGCTTCGCGCTGTCCTGACCGATGATGTGCTTATCCAGTTCCTGGACGATTTCGCGGGGCGTCATCTGGGACATTATTCTTTCTCCGTCGACAATACCTCGATGACGAGGTTGTCGTTCGTATAGACGCAGATCGCCGCGGCGATCTCGAGCGACTTCGTGACGATGGTCTCGGCGTCGAGATCCGAGTTCTCGAGCAGCGCGCGCGCAGCGGCCTGCGCAAAGGAGCCGCCTGAGCCGATCGCCATCAGGTTGTCCTCGGGTTCGATCACGTCGCCGTTACCGGAAATGGTCAGAGAGGTTTCGCGATCGGCGACGCACAGCAGCGCCTCGAGACGTCGCAGGCGGCGGTCGGTGCGCCAGTCTTTCGCCAGCTCGATCGCCGCGCGGGTCAGGTTACCGTACTGTTCCAGCTTGCCTTCGAACAACTCGAACAGCGTGAATGCGTCGGCTGTGCCGCCGGCGAATCCCGCGATGACGCGCCCATCCGCGAGCCGCCTGACCTTCCGGGCATTGCCCTTCATGATCGTGTTGCCCATGCTGACCTGACCGTCGCCCCCGACGGCGACGACGCCATCGCGCCTGACCGACACGATCGTAGTACCTCGAAATTGATCCATTAGATTTTCCTTTTTTCTTTCGCGGGCGGAGCGAGGATCGCTGAGATGCGTCGAGGGGGATAAGAGAACCCTTTCCGAGACCGT
>CAZISL010000084.1:0-17282 GCA_964541975.1 uncultured Chromatiaceae bacterium
GATTCCTCGAAACCAGAAATATCCCCGTTTGGGTCCCCAATACATCGAATACAGCAGGCTGAATGCTGTGCTCGATAGCTCCCGCAATTCTCCCGAATGCAAGAATACCCAGCGCAGTCGCGAATAGATAAGTGCTTGAAATATATGGTGGTGATGGGTGGACTCGAACCACCGACCCCGGCATTATGAGTGCCGTGCTCTAACCAGCTGAGCTACATCACCACGCGAAGGGACGGGCATTTTCTGTGCCGGCCCCGGATCTGTCAAGAAGAGCCCTTCACCCCGGGAATCAAGTCTCCCGGTTAATCGTCTGAATATCCTCAACATTGCCTGAAGGCCGCATGGCTGTTGGCCTCGGTGGCGTTTCCGACTAGTGCCTTTTCCCCGCCGACATAGCATTATTACGCCGACGATCCGCCCGCAGCGTCGCGTGTGCCGGTGGATCCGCACAGAAACAACTAAGGACAAACGACAGAATTACCATGTTGCGTATCATCTCCGTTTACAACATCAAGGGCGGCGTCGGTAAAACGACGACGGCCGTAAATCTCGCCTATCTCGCCGCGTATGAAGGCGCCAAAACCTTATTGTGGGATCTCGACCCGCAGGGCGCGTCCACTTATACATTGCGTTGCGAACCGCAGATCGACGGCGGCGCGCGTAAACTCGTAGACGGCCAGAAGCCGCTGTGGGAGCTGACGCGGGAAACCGATTACCGCAAGCTGGACCTGATCCCTTCCGATTTCTCGTATCGTCACATGGACACGATGATCGACGAGTACAAGGAAGCGACGAAGCATTTGCTCAGGTTGATGCGGCCACTGCGCGACGAGTACGACTACCTGATCATCGACTGCCCGCCCGGCATGACGCTGGTCTCCGAGAATATCGTGCGCGCCTCCGATGCGATCGTAACGCCGATACTTCCCTCGCCGTTCTCGATTCAGATGTTGAACACGCTGATGCATTTCATCGACGAGAAACACTGGAGCGACGTGTCGGTCCTGCCGTTTTTCTCGATGGTCGACCGTCGCAAGAATCTGCACAAGAACGTCACGGAGTCATTGCGCGACGATTACCCGATGATCCTGCAGACGGAGATTCCTTACTCCAGCGAGATCGAGCAGATGAGCCTGCGGCGCGCGCCGATTCCGAGTTACTCGCCGAAGAGTCTATCAGGGCGCAGGTTCACTGCGCTGTGGGCCGAGATTCAGCGCCGGATGCTGGACCAGTCAGAGATCGACAGCTACCAGCGGATCGCCGTTTAGGTCCACGGCCTGCTCGGCGTCGACAGCGGCGAGTACGCGTTCGACCGTCTTGTCACTGATCAGCGCCTGAAACACGGCGTCGCCGAGGTCGGTCGGATTGATGTGACCCGACACGGTATTGCTGTCGAGCAGGATCGCGCCGCCCTTGAAGTTGCGCCGTAACATGCCGCCGGCACGAACGATCGTCCAGTCCATGAAGGTGCCCTGCAACGCGCGTTCCGCCCACGACTTAGCCGTCAACGCTTTGCCCACGAAGGCCTTCACGAAGTCGTCGACCGCGCCGGAGCTGTCGCCGCAGCCGATGGACGAAACGAGCAGGAAGCGGCGCACGCCGGCCTCGTTCGCAACGTTGATGACATTCATGTTACCGGCGCTGTTCATCAACGGCGAACCGCCGATGATGCTGACGACGGCCAGACCTTCGATATTCAGGTTGGCGAAGATGCCGGCGATGTCTTCGCGATTCGTCGGATTTGCTTTCAGGACTTCCGCACCGAGTCGCTCGTACATGCCAGGGTCGGTGGACGGGCGGACGACGGCCATGGCGTTCAGGCCGGCACGACAGGCAAGCTGGACGACGCGATAACCGGTATCGGTATCGGCGCAGATGACGAGAACTGACCGTACGTCCATACCCATGGGATACCAGAATCAAATCGAGGGTTCAAACGATTGTCGACTTTAGTCGCTCTCGAACCGCGGGTCGGCCGCGATCGCGATCCGCTGCGTTGTGCGTCGCGACAAACATTGGTGTCAGAAAGGGGACACTCCCTTTGGGAATGTCCCCTCATACGTTGAACAGGAAATGTACGACGTCACCCTCGTGCATGACGTAGTCCTTGCCCTCTGAACGCAGGCGCCCGACCTCGCGCGCACCCTGCTCGCCGTTGCCGGTGATGTAGTCGTCGAATGCGATGGTCTCGGCGCGGATGAAGCCTTTCTCGAAGTCAGTATGGATCTCGCCGGCGGCCTGCGGCGCGGTTGCACCGACTTTGACGGTCCACGCACGCACTTCCTTTTCGCCCGCCGTGAAGAACGTCTGCAGGCCGAGCAGTTTGTAGCCCGCACGAATCACGCGATCGAGTCCGGGTTCTTTCAGGCCGAGGTCGTCGAGGAACACCTGCTTGTCTTCGTCGTCGAGTTGCACGATCTCCGCTTCGAGTGCCGCGCAAACAACGACGACTTCGGCGCCGTCGTCCTGCGCCAGCGCCTCTACACTCGCAACGAACTCGTTGCCGTCGGCCAGGCCGCTCTCGTCGACGTTTGCGATGTACATCACCGGCTTCGCGGTCAGCAGGTTGAATTCGCGAAATATGACGGGATCATCGTCGCCGAAGTCGAACGTGCGCGCGGGCGCCTCGCCGTTGAGGTGGTCGTGCATGCGCGCGAGCGCATCGCGCCGTTTGATGTCGTCCTTGTTGCCGGTCTTCGCCTGCTTCTGCGCTTTGTCGAGCGCGCGGTCGACCTGCTCGAGGTCGGCCAGCACGAGCTCCGTATTGATCACGCCGATGTCACGCCGCGGATCAACGTTGCCCGACACGTGCGCGATGTCCGGATCCTCGAAGCAGCGCACGACGTGCGCGATCGCGTGCGTCTCGCGGATATTGGCCAGGAATTTGTTGCCGAGACCCTCGCCTTTCGATGCGCCTTCGACGAGGCCGGCGATGTCGACGAACTCCATCGTCGTCGGGATCGTCTTTTGCGGCTTGGCGATAGCAGCAAGCTGGCCGAGCCGCGGGTCGGGCACGGGCACGATGCCGACGTTGGGGTCGATGGTGCAGAAGGGATAGTTCTCGGCCGCGATCTCCGCCGCCGTGAGCGCATTAAAAAGAGTGGACTTGCCAACGTTGGGCAGCCCGACGATTCCGCATCTGATAGCCATAAGGCGGGCAAGTGTATAGCCGCCCACGCAGATTGCCAGCCCTCCTTGACCGCACCGAATTTTCGGGCACACACAGCCGATATCCGGCTGTCACGATCAGGATCCGTTGAGCTAGTTTCGTTCTTCCGGCTTCACTATTACTTCAACGTAAGTTATTGAAAAAAGGTGCTTTAAGGATCGAACCTTGACATTTGTAACCACAATTAGTTATTACTATGCCGTTCGAGTGGAGTGAGACCAAGCGCAGACGGAATATTCTCAAACACGGCATCGACTTTGTCGATGCCAAAGAGCTCTGGGCGCGACATCACATCGAGTACCGATCACCCCAGAACCATCACGACGAGGAACGACATATCGCCGTGGGTGAACTGGACGATCAGATCATTACCATCGTCTTCACGTGGCGAGGCCACGCGAGACGACTCATCAGCGCGCGAAGCGCGAGACGGTATGAAAAAGAAAATTACCAGAATGAAATTGGGCGAAGGTCTTGAGAAAAGCCAGACAGACTGGGAAAGACTTCGGAACATGCGCGACGAAGATATAGATTTGTCTGACATTCCGGAGATTACGCCCGAGATGTGGAAAGATGCGGTCCTGGTAGAGCCCGACACCACGCAGCAAGTCACGCTCCGCATCAAACAATCCGTGCTCGACTTCTTCAAATCCGGCGGCAAGGGTTACCAGACCCGCATGAACCAGGTGCTCGAGAGTTACGTCAGGGCGCAGCGGCCGAAGTAGTCGATCGTTTATCGAAACCCGGCAAGGTCGTGTTCGCTAGGCCAGCGCCGGCACGATGCGCTCGCCGATCAGTTTGATGGACTCGGCCGGATCGGCGTAGAGACGCAACGCCATCGCATCCAGACCGGCGGCCTCGAAACGCTTTAATTTCTCGATTTGCTCGTCGAGGTCATCGCTGCCACCTGCGAACGCGAGGTTTCGCACCATGGCATCGAGAATCCCGTCCGGCACGCCATCGACGACGTGGCTACCGCTGCGGAACGCCGTCCAGAAGGCATCGGCACTGCGCATCGCCAGGTCCACCGCGTCCTGATCAAGGAATTCGGACAGCACCCAGGGCCGGAAGATACCTCGCAGCACCAGCCACTGGCGCGCCTCTCTGACGGCTTGATCCGGATCTTCGTAAATGTGCCACGCAGCGAAAGCGTTAGTCTGAAACTCGGTCCTTTGCTTGTCGTGCTGCTGCAATGCCCGATCGAGAGTCTCGATCGCCGCCGCCGCGAGCGGCACCGGCATGTCGCTCATCATGCTGCCGTCCGCCGCCCGCGCGGCCATCCGCAACATCTGCTCCATGCTGGCGCCGACGAAGACGGGTGGAGGTGAACTGCGCACCCAACCGAAGCGCAGATGATTAACCTGGTATAGCTCGCCCCGGTAGTCGACGTCTTCGCCGGTCGCCGCGGCCTTGATGATGTCGACGCATTCGGCCACCGCGCGCACGCGCCGCATCGGCTCGATGCCGACGGCCGCCAGCGCCTCTCCGCCACCGCCGATCACGATCCGCGCGCGACCGTCTGCCAGTTCGTTGAGCGTCATCAGCGCCGCTGCGATCCGCACCGGGTGGATGTCGAACGGATTGACGGCGATGGCGCCGAGCAGCAATCGCTCGGTCCGCGTGGCGAGGACCGACAGGTTTGTAAACGGGTCGCGCGAATCGAGCAGGCTCGACACCCACACGCCCCTAATACCCGCGCTTTCCGCCAATTGGCCCAACTCGGCGAGCTCCGCTGCGCTCTGGCGGGCGTCGAGAATGACATCGATCTTCAAACCACGGTCCTCACTGCAAACGAACGGCCCATGTAACGGTCGCAGCCGGTTGCATACGGGCACGATCGTCAGGCGCCCAAGTATAGTCATACGAATTGGTGACGAGCGGCGAAGGAAAAGGAATCATGCTGGAAACAACAATCGCGGGCAGCCTGCCCCGCCCGGCCTGGCTGGCCCAGCCGGAGGCGCTGAAAGGCGACTGGAAACTCTCGGGTGAGGAGCTCGAGGCAGGCAAGCGGCGAGCGGCGACCGAGTGGATAAGGCACCAGGAAGAAGCCGGCATCGACATCCTGACCGATGGCGAAGTATTTCGTAAACACTTCGTGCACACGTTCCTCGAGGGCATCGAGGGCATCGATCAGAACGTCAAAACCGTCATGGGAATCCGCGACAACCGCTACGACCTCGAAGTACCGACCGTGACCGGGCCGCTCACGCGGCCGAAGCCGGTCCATCTGGAAGAGTTCAAGTTCGTGCGCGGGCTGACGGACCGCAAGCTGAAGTTCACGCTGCCGGGACCGATGACGATATGCGACACGATCGCAGACGCCCACTACGGCTCGCGCGCCGACATGGCGATGGCGTTCGCGGAACTGCTGAACGACGAGGCGAAGGAACTGGTCGCGGCCGGCGCCGACATCATCCAGTTCGACGAACCGGCATTCAACGTGTTCTTCGACGACGTGAATGACTGGGGCGTCGCGACACTCGAACGCGCCGCCGAAGGCCTCGACTGCACGACCGCCGTGCATATCTGCTACGGCTACGGCATCGAGGAGAACATCCGCTGGAAGGAGACGCTCGGCGACGAATGGCGACAGTACGAGAAGATCTTCCCGGCGCTGAACGCCAGCAAGATCGACCAGGTCTCGCTCGAATGCGCATCGTCACACGTGCCGCACTC
Source organism: uncultured Chromatiaceae bacterium (assembly GCA_964541975.1). Lineage (GTDB taxonomy): Bacteria > Pseudomonadota > Gammaproteobacteria > Steroidobacterales > SMWD01. Next base: position 5,846 of record CAZISL010000084.1, read on the forward strand.
GGTCATGGGGATACTCAAGGACAAGATCCTGATGGTCGGGGCGGTCGCCGTGACGCCGGACCATGTCGAGACGCCGGAAGAGGTCGCCGCGACGATTCGATCCGCGATGGAGTACGTCGACCCGGAGCGCATCCGGCCCTGCACGAATTGCGGCATGACACCGATCCCGTACGACGTAGCGCTGGCGAAGCTATATAGCCTGGCCGCCGGCGCGGAACTGGTGCGGGCTGAGCTGTAGGGGACACTCTGCTTTTTCCGCTCCGCGGAAAAAGCAGAGTGTCCCCGGTGAATTCCCGCTAGAATCCGCCCCCATGCCTGATGCCACGACCGAACACTCCGAGATCGAGCCGAATGTCGATCTGATCGAGCACGAGGGTCGCTCGTTCTTCATCGTCGGCACCGCGCATGTCAGCAAGGACAGCGCAGAGCTCGTCGAGAAGACGATTCGCGAACGCGGTCCCGACACGGTTGCGGTCGAGCTGTGCGAATCGCGCTTCGAGAGCCTGTCCAATCCACAGCGGTGGAAAGAGACCGACATCTATACGGTCATCAAGAGCGGGCGCGCTTACGTGCTGATGGCCCAGCTCGCGCTGTCGTCGTTCCAGAAGAAGCTCGCGGACGAATTTGGCGTGCGGCCCGGCGAGGAGATGCACCGGGCGATCTCGGTCAGCGCAGAAACGGGCGCCGAGCTCCACCTGGCCGACCGCGAGATCCGCACGACGCTGAAACGCGCGTGGGCGACGGCCGGGTTCTGGACGCTGATGAAGGTCCTGTACCAGACGATCCTGTCGACGTTCCACGCGCAGGAAATTTCCAAGGAAGACATCGAGAAGATGAAGACCGGCGACGAGCTCGCGATGGTCCTCGACGAGTTCTCGGGGTCGCTGCCGGGCGTCAAGGTGGCGCTGATCGACGAGCGCGACCAATACCTCGCCGAAAAGATCCGCAACGCGCCCGGCGACACGGTGGTCGCCGTCGTCGGCGCGGCGCACGTACCGGGCATCAAGCGCGCATTCGGCGCCGCGATCGACCTGGACGTACTCGATGAACTCCCGCCGCCGAAGAAGATCTTCAAGGTCATCGGCTGGGGCATCCCGCTGCTGGTTCTAGGCCTGATCACCGCAGGCTTCGTCACATCCGGCCGCGAGACGACGGAACAGATGGTGCTGGCGTGGGTACTCGCGAATGGAATTTCGGCGTCGATCGGCACGCTCATCGCGCTCGCACATCCGCTGACGATTGCCACGGCGTTTTTCGCCGCGCCGATCACGTCGCTGAATCCGACGATCGCGGCCGGCTGGGTCTGCGGCCTCGTCGAGGCCTACCTGCGCAAGCCGCGCGTCGCCGACCTGGAGAGTATCGCCGACGACCTGGGTACGATCGGCGGCATCTGGCGCAACCGCGTGATTAAAGTATTGCTCGTCGTCGTGCTGGCCAATCTCGGCAGCAGCATCGGCACGTTCATCGGCGTAGGCTGGATTACCGCGCTGCTCGGCGGCGGAGCCTCGCCCGGCTAGACCAGTCCGGTGCCGTAAACGAGGAACGCGCCGAATACGAACCCGAAGACCAACCACGCCCGGACCGCGCTCGCCGGCATGCCGGCGAACCATTCGACCAGCTTGATGATTCGTTCGCGGCCCATGACTATCAGGCCCAGTGCCGCGAGTATCGCGATCCCGCCGATGATGCGGAACACGAGCGGATACAGCGCCGCCGGCGCCGCCAGGATCAACAACACGCCGAGCGCAAAGCGCACACCGATGGCCAGGTAAACCATGGCCGGCTTGTTCATGATGGACCGGACGACGCCGAGCAGCGTCGCCGGCGACGCGATGCCGACGATGCAGCCGAGACAGACGAGCACCCCAACGATCGCGACAATAATGAGCATGACTATTACTTTCTTAGCGTTGTATCGAGGCGTGCGAGTCGCGTGAGCGCCTGCGCCGGCAACGCAGTGCAATCGACCCACTCATCCTTCCGCACCTTGCTGTTGTCGAACCGGCAACGCACGCGGGCGACATACTCGTCGACGACACCCAGGAACTCGCCGAAGTCCAGGCGCTGGTCATTCTTACCGCTCTTGTCGCCACGCTCGCCACGCTTGATGACGGCCGCACCGAGCACCTCCTCCGTATTGAGATCGACGACCTCCAGCTGCAGCGCCATCTCGACGACGTCAAAGTACTTCAGCATCGTTTGCATCATCTCTTCGGGAGTCTGCGTCGTTATCGCGGTATACCCGCGCGCCTGCTGGCCCGGCTTTTTCTTCAGGTACAGGTCGGTCAACGCAACGCGCACGTACGCGACCTTCGGTCCCGGGGCTTCCACCACGTTGTTACCGCCACGAATCAAACTGCCCGCAAGCTTGTCCCGAATCAGGTCGACGATCGCTTTCAGGTAATCCGCTTTCGTGCCGGGATAGTCGGATGTTCGATCAATCCAGACTTCCGGCTGGTCGATCATGACGCCGTCGTAATCAGCAAGCCGCTCGAACGCGCCGGGCGCGATGTAGATCAGGTCGAAACCGTTCTCGCGCGGTTCGGTGCGCATCTGGTCGTAGTCGAGACTCAAAAAACCCCGGTCGATCGGATCCCGGATGTGCGCTTCGGCAGACGCCGTCTGAACCCAACTACCTGAGACCAGTATCAAAAGGCACAATGCCTTCATGCGGACCGCGATCATGCTTCGTTCTCCATCACTCGTATCCTTCGGTTACGGCCCAATGGCAGCGTCGCTGGACTTTAGCGCGATGCCGGGGGCTGCGCTATTATTCGTTAATTGCCCGTTACCGGAGTAACACGGACATGAAATCACTTGCCGTCGGCGCCTTGCTGGCCGCCTTGTCGCAGGTAGCGCTGGCGCAGAACATCGAGTTTCTGCACCGGGGACCAATTGCCTACATGGACGAGGTCGACAAACAAATCCTGAGCGAAACATTCAACGCGGCTTTGAGCAATGCCGAAGACGGTGAGAAGGTCAAGTGGAGCAATCCGGACAGCGGCAGTAATGGCACGATCGAAGTGCTGGACACGCACGAAGATTACGGCACGACGTGTCGAACCGTCCGCACCCATTCCGAGGCCGGCGGCCGCGAAGGCGGCGGCGTCTATCGCCTGTGCTTGGCCGATGACGATACCTGGCAGTTCGCGCCGCGGCGGCGGCAGCCAACCGACTGACGATGCGAGTCAAACGTTCGGCGAACTTCATGTACTTACTGGGCGGCCTGCTGGTCGTCCTGGTGGGCGGGCCCATCGTATTCGAGGTCACGCGCCAACCGATGCCGCTGGTGTCGCAGATCGCGTTCACGACGACCCTCTTCATGGGCCTGTGGAGCCTGATGGAGGAGCGCAAGTGGTTCATCGCCGGAATCGTCCTCGTCGTGGCAGACATTGCGATTACCATATTTCATCTGCTCACCGGAACCCTGTGGTCAGAGACGCTGACAATACTGATCGAAATGACGTTCTGCATGATGAGCCTCGTATTCGCGATGGGTCACATCCTGTTCGGCAGCAAAATGAGCATCAACCGAATCGTCGGTGCGATTTGTGTATACATGCTTCTGGGTGTGATATTGAGCCAGGCGAATTTGCTGATCTACCGTTTTATTCCCGGCTCGTTCAACGGCATCGACGCGGCCGAAACCGCGACCGCCGGCTTCACGCTGGTCTACTACACTTTCGTGACGATGACGACGCTCGGCTACGGCGACCTGACGCCCGAGGGCACGCTGGCCCGGGTCGTCGCCTACCTCGCCGCGATCGCCGGTCAGTTCTACATCGCGATACTGGTCGCGATGCTGGTGTCGCAGTACATCAATCAGATGAACGAAAGCAAAAAGGCGGACTAATCTCCGCCCGCTAACCCGATTCGAATTCAGGAGCCGCAGAATGTACAAACTCCGACTGGCCGCCGTGATCGTATTGATGTCGTTCACTGCGCTTTGCGTAGCCCAGGAGAAGACGCCGCTCGTTACGCTGACAGCCGAAATCGAGGCGGCACGCAAGATGATGGTCACGGAGCGCAAGCTCGTACTCGCCGGCGAACTCGTGCTGACGCCCGCCGAGGCCAAGGCGTTCTGGCCCGTCTACAACGAGTATCTCGAAGAGATGCGCGTCGTCGGCGACGACAAGGTACAGCTGATCACGGATTTCGCCGACAACTACCAGAACATGAGCGACGAGTTCGCGGAGCGCATGCTGAAGGACCATCTCGACATCCAGTCACGGATGCTCAAGGTCCGGCGCAACTACCTGAAAAAATTCAAGAAGGTGCTACCGACCATCAAGGTCGCGAAGCTCTACCAGGTCGAGAACAAGCTCGATGCCGTGATGGATTACCAGCTCGCTTCGCAGATCCCGATGATCGGGAGGTAGAAATCGGGGACACTCTGCTTTTGTCCGATTGACGAGCGATTGGGGACACTCTGCTTTAGCGATTGGGGACACTCTGCTTTTGTCCGATTGACGGATAAAAGCAGAGTGTCCCCATCATTCCAGGTCCTGCGTGACGTCGACCGGCGGCGTGGCCGTATGCAGGAAATTGGGGACACTCTGCTTTTGTCCGATTGACGGATAAAAGCAGAGTGTCCCCATCATTCCCCCATCATTCCAGGTCCTGCGTGACGTCGACCGGCGGCGTGGCCGTATGCAGGAATTTCTGCGCGGCCTCGAGCCCGTCCTGCATCAGGATGTCGAGCGCGCGGCGACTCTCGCGCAGCGCGTCTTCAATTTTCGGCAACTCTTCCTTGCCGGGCGGGCGCAACACGTAACCGACGACTTGTTCCTTCGTGCCCGGATGGCCGATACCGATGCGCAGCCGCAGGAAGTCGCGGCCGCAATGCGAGATGGCGTCGCGAATTCCGTTGTGACCGCCGTGACCGCCTCCCAGCTTGAGCCGTGCCTGGCCCGGCGGAAGATCCAGTTCGTCATGAATGACGAGCACCCGCTCGAGTGGAATCTTGTAGTAGTCCATCGCCAGCCGGATCGACCGGCCGCTGTGATTCATGAACCCGGTCGGTTTCAACAGACGCACGGGCTGGTTGCATAGCGATACCTGGCATGACTCTCCATGCAGCTTCTGATCGTTCGTGAAGTTGCCGCCGAGCCCGCCGGCGACTTCTTCGATCATCCAGTAACCCGCGTTGTGCCGGTCGCGGTCGTGGTCGGGTCCGGGATTGCCGAGACCGACGATGAGAAGAGGAGTTGCTGCCATGTGCATGTATTCAAACGTAGAGTTCGCGGGACCTTAACACGCGAAAAAAAAGCCGCGCAAACGCGCGGCTTTTCTTGGTACTCACCAGAAGCGATCGAGTGGAGCTTACTCGCCTCCCTCCTCGTCGCCCTTCGGCTCTTCTTCGCCGGCAGGGACTTCGGCAGCCTCTTCGCCTTCCGCGACCTCGCCTTCGAGATCTTCTTCGATCGGCGCGGCCTTGACGATGTGAATCGATACGACACCAGGGTTGTTGTCTTCCGTCAGCTCGGGAACCGCAACGCCTTCCGGCAGTTTCAGATCCGCCAGGTACAGCGTCTCGTCCAGCTCGAGCTCGGCGATGTCGATGTCCAGGTACTCCGGCAGGTCGGCCGGCAGACAGGTGACTTCAATCTCGGTGATCATGTGCGAGACCGTGCCGCCACTCGTTTTCACACCGATGGCAACGTCTTCGTTCAGGAAGTGAATCGGCACCATCATGCGAATCGCCTCGTCTTCGACGATGCGTTGCAGGTCGAGATGCAGCGCCAGGCGTCTGGCCGGATGCATCTGCACATCCTTCAGGATGCATTGACGGGTATTCTTGCCGACCCTGACGTTCAGCACGCTCGAGAAGAACGCCTCGTTCTCCATCTGATGCATCAACACGTCACGGTCGAAAATAACGGCACGCGGCGGACGGCCGGCGCCATAGACAATCGCGGGTACTTTCCCAGCTCGACGCAGGCGGCGGCTCGCACCTTTCCCTGTGTCTTCCCGGAACTCCGCGACCAGATCAACTTTTTGAGCCATGTCAGGCCTCCGTTGTGGTTCTGATCGGCCGGCGCCCTGCGACCGGGCGGCGGCTGGTCCTGTTAATAAGGGCGGCGACTATACCAGAGAAATCGGTGCTGGGGACACTCTGCTTTCGTCCGCACTTCGGACGAAAGCAGAGTGTCCCCAATTCAAACTTAATCCAGGTACAGGGAACTGACGGATTCGTCGAGGCTGATGCGCCGCATCGTCTCGGCCAGCAGCTCATCTACGCTGAGCTGGCGGATCTTGCTGCAGGCGGTACCGGCCTCGGACAACGGGATCGTATCGGTCACGACGAGCTCGTCGAGCTCGGACTTGCCGATCCGGTCGACGGCCGGGCCCGACAGCACCGGGTGCGTGATGTAGGCCAGGACGCGCTTGGCGCCGTTGGCCTTCAGCGCACCGGCCGCGAGGCACAGCGTACCGGCCGTGTCGACCATGTCGTCGATCAGGACGCAGGTCTTGCCGTCCACTTCACCGATGATATTCATGACCTTGGCCTCGTTCGGGCGCGGACGGCGTTTATCGATGATGGCCAGGTCCAGGTCGTCCATGCGTTTCGCCAGGGCACGGGCGCGCACGACGCCACCGATGTCCGGCGACACGACGACCATGTCCGGCGTCTTCTGCTTCCACAGGTCGCCGAGCAACACCGGCGAACCGTAAACATTATCCAGCGGGACCGAGAAGAAACCCTGAATCTGGTCGGCATGCAGATCGACCGTCAGCACGCGGTCGATGCCCGCCGTCGCGATCATGCCGGCGACGAGTTTGGCGGTGATCGGCACGCGGGCGGCACGCGGGCGGCGATCCTGACGGGCATACCCGAAATACGGGATCACGGCCGTGATCCGCGCGGCCGACGCCCGCCGCAGCGCATCGGACATGACCAGCATTTCCATCAGGTTGTCGTTAACCGGCGGGCAGGTCGACTGGATGATGTAGACGTCACGCCCGCGGACGTTCTCGAGGATTTCGACGGCGATCTCGCCGTCGCTGAATTTCGCCGCCTGGATCTTGCTCAATGGCAGGCGCAGGTAGCCGCAAATCCGACGGGCCAGTTCCGGGTTCGCGTTCCCGGTAAAAACCATCATGTTGGGAATCGCAAATGCGTTTTCGGTGTTCACAGTGTTCTGCTTATGTGATGACTCGAAAAATGGCTGGGGCGGCAGGATTCGAACCTGCGGTACACGGGATCAAAACCCGCTGCCTTACCACTTGGCTACGCCCCAACGAACGGCCCGCTGTGGGCGCGGCTATTGTATGCGAGCCTGCGGGGTGAGAGCCATAGGCACCGCCTCCGCGGCTAGAATATCCAGCGGTCGACGACCATCTTGACCCTGGCGCGGTCGTTCTCGATCACGACCTTGCCCGGCATGTAGTAGTCCCCGGCCGTATCGAAGCGACTGTAAGCGACGGCCCAGCCATTCTGTTCGATCCCGGCAAGCCAGCCGTCATCATCAAAGCGACGCTCGCTGGCAAATTCCGGATCGGCGACGCCAAGCAACCAGTAGCGAATGCTGCGCGCGGGGAACGACCAGCCGAGCTGTGCCTCGAGGAATCGATCCGCGGCGTCCCGGCCGGTGTAGGCGGCTACCTGCTCGCCCTTCTTGCTGTTGACGACGATACGCTCGTCGTCCCATTCGATCTCGTAGGCGCCCGCGCCGAACGGGCCGCTGAGCGTGATCCGCGCCTCGTCGCCGGCCTGCGCCCAGGTCATGCTGCCCGAGCCGCCGTCCTTACCCGCCTTGAAAGCGATTCTTCCCCGCGCCTGCCACGCCGGCTCGGTGGCGAGCATCCCCGCCCTGCGGTCCCAGTCGATACCGGTGTCGGGCTGCAGCGGTCGTGCCGCGCAGCCGGCCAGCAACAGGACCGACAGCAGCGCTGCCACCGCAAACAAGCTTCTCAATTCACGAACCTCAGGCGCGTCTCGATTAACGGCTGGCTATCCGGGTAGTCGACCAGCCCTTTGTCCCAAATCGCCAGCGCTCGCTCCCGCTCGTCGCTGACCCACAGTACCTCACCGAGGTGGGCCATGATTTCCGGGTCTTCAAGCTGCGACAGCGCCAGTTCGAGGTAGCTGCGCGCCTCATCGAGCCGGCCCTTGCGATACAGCACCCAGCCCATGCTGTCGATGACGGGCGCGCTGCCCGGATCGAGTTCGAGCGCCAGACGAATCAATCGATACGCCTCGTCATGCCGCCTGGTCCGGTTGGTCAGCGTATAGCCGAGCGTGTTCAGCACGTTGGAGTCCTGCGGCGCGATCTCGGCGGCGCGCTCCATTAAGTCGATCGCTTCCTTGTAGCGCCCGGCAAGATCCAGCATCGCGCCATACTCGAGCATCAGGGCCGGCAGATCGGGACGCAACCTCGACGCGTTGTCATAGAGCGCCAGGGCCTCGTCGACGCGACCCATCCGATACAACAATTGCGCTTCGCTGCCGACGACGTCGAGCGCATAACGTGGATAATCCTCGGCGAACGATTGCAGCAGCTCGAGCGCGGCTTCATCGTTACCGAGCGCCTCCTGCGCGACGCTGATCGATCGCTGCGCCTGAACCAGGTAAGCGCTGCCGCGAATGCGCTCGAAGTACCCGATCGCGCGACGGTAGTCCCCCCGCACCATCGCGATGCGCCCGAGCGTGAAGTAACTCTCGTATACCTGATTGCCGCTGGACAGCAGCTGCTCGAAGTCCTCTTCGGCGGCCTCGAGGTCGCCGGCCGCGAATGCGATCAACCCGTGCATCCGCACGAGCTCCGGCTGCGCGCCATAGAGCTTGCCGAGTTCCAGCAACCGTCGCAGCGCTTCCTCGTGACGGCCAACCGCGGACAGCAGACGCACGTATTCGAGTTCCAGCGTCGTCGACGCGCGTGATTTCAGAGCATCGTCGAGATAGGCGAACGCGTCATACTCCCGGTCCATCGACAACAACGCTTTCGGAATGATCAACTGCGGCTGGATCCAGTCGGGCTCTGCAACCTCGACGCTCCGGGCGGAGGCCAGCGACAGGTCGAACGCCCCAGCCCGAAGGGCTGCGTAGGCGAGCGCCATGCGCAGGCCTGCAGCTTCCGGGCGCTCGTTGACCAGCCGCGTCAGCAGGTACGAGGCGCCGACCGGGTTTTCTTCCTCAGCCATGTCGGCACCGATCCTGAGGAATTCGTCCCGCGAGAGGTCACCCGCTCCGAGACTCGCACGCCAGTATGACAGCGCCTTGTCCAGCTGATTGCGTCGCAGATAGAGCCGTCCAGCGTACTCGTTGGCCAGCAGGCTGTCCGGCTGCAACTCCAGCCATCGCTGCGCCCCGCCGAGGGCCAGGATGTCGTATTTGTATTCGTAGGCGAACTCGGTCGCGCGTTGCGCCAACTCCGGGTCAGTGCTCTGCTCCGCAGCGTTCACATACTCCTGCGCCGTCACGAGGTAGGCCTTGCGCTGCAATGCGATCTCCGCCATCAACATGCTGTAGCTGGCATCAGGGCGGTAGTCCGCGGCCGGTTCCTGTGCCTGTTGTTGCGGTGCGGTGGCGCAAGCGCTCAACAGAGCGATCATTATCAATGACGAGGTCTTGCGCGTGAATATGTTAGTCATGAAGCGGATGATAGCCCACGAAAAAACACGCGGCCGGCGCAGTAAAAATTAAAATTCATTATGCGCCGGATTTCCGGATGGAAAACTCTTGGAATACGATACCGACCGTCCGTTGCATCAACGGACGACGGCAGCAAACATAATGGAGCGCGGCGCGAAAACAGCGAAAGAGAAACCGGCCCCGCCGCAGCGGGACCATTCCCTCCCCCCAGGTACTCGGTGGGCGGGCCAGAGAACCGGCTGAGCCCGCGCGCCGCGTATGCTTCAACCCGATCGGGGCTCTGTGCATTGCAGCGCCGCAATAAGTTGGCGATCTCGATCAACCGCCCTGAAACGTCCCCCATGAATTGTCCGTTTCAACGTTGGCTCGGAGGGATCGTCCGAAGCCACTGCGGGCAGGATCGAGATCGCCGTGGTACGTATCGAAATGCCCCTCGCCAATCAATGGCGAAAATCGGTACGTGCAATCAAAGTAGCACCCTGCTATTTTGCTGACATCACCCGATCGGGTGATGCGCTAACGAAAGTGTTTGTTGCGGGCCGCTTACTGCAATCCAGCGTAACGCGGCACCCCGATAAGAAAATGAATAACGCTAAGCACAACAGCATCATTGAAATCATCGGACGAATTAGCGACTTCGTTCTCGATGCCGATGCCGCCGATGAAGCGTTGGAATTGATGGCGCGTTCACTCGATAGCGACAAGGCAGTACTCGTTCGTCTCGCCGCAGATCGACGTCGTGACATCGCGCTCGCCAATTACAACGTACCTCGCGACCTCATCAACAGCATCCTCAGTGAGCGCGAAAACCCGGAGACGTTCCTGGCGCATGATGCGCACTGGGAATCCGGCAGAGTCGCGACCGACAGCGACTGCAAGCGAACGGTCGAACGCAGGAGCAGTTCCAAAATTTTTCTTGCATTGTTAAGACCCAACGGTATCGAACACACGTTACTCGGTGTCATCGAGACTTCGGACCTACATCACATTTTGCTGTGGTTTCACCGCGGACCGGAGCGGAGGGCCTATAACCAATCCGATAAAGCGTTTTTCGAAACATTAATGCCGCACTGGCAACGGGCGATTCAACAGAAACTGACCTTCGACTATATGGCCAGCTCTCTGACCGCCGCTCGGCAGGTACTCGATCAATCCCCGTTCGGCCTGCATTTCCTGAATCGGGCCGGCCGGATCCTGTTCAGCAACGCGGCCGGCAAGACGCAGTGCAGGGCTCGGGTGGGCATCAGCATGCGCAATCAAACCCTGACGTTCAGCAACCGCGAAGTGCGCGCGGCCTTCGACGCGATGCTGGCCGCCGCGAAGCATGGCGGCCGGGAAGACGACCCACGACTGCAGCCGATCATGTTCGGCAAGACAACCCTCGAAGGCAGCTACCAGCTCGGCATGCGCCGGCTGAAGATGCCCGGCGAACGCGGGTCGTTGGCGACGCGCCGGGTCATCGCCGTCTTCATCTACGATACCGGCAAGCGCATGGAACTTAGTATCGAGGGACTCAGGTCGCTTTACGATCTAACCGAAGCCGAGGCGCGCGTCTGCGACCTGCTGTATCAGTCGCGCAATTTGCCCGAGGCGGCGAAGATGCTCGGAATTTCGATCAACACGGCCAAGACGCACCTCAACCGCTCGTTCCGCAAGGTCGGCGTCCAGTCACAAGCCGAACTCGTTCGCCGCCTGAATTCGCAGCTCTATATCAGCTAGCGCAAGCGCCTGCTCGAGGCGCGCACCGAACTCCCGGGCACCCCTGTCATTTTGGCCCGGCGAGCGGTCGAGCCGACCGAAGATCAGATATGCGATCTGCGTAGTATCGCCAATGCCACCCTC
>CAZISL010000085.1:0-3256 GCA_964541975.1 uncultured Chromatiaceae bacterium
CCTCCGCGCGCGTAAATATGAACCTGCGTGAGGACAAGGGCTGGTCATATGGCGCTTTCAGTGCGATCGTCGGGGCGCGTGGCGAGCGCCCGTTGCTCGTCTATGCGCCGGTGCAGACCGACAAGACGGCGGACTCCATCATCGAGATCAGGAACGAGATAACCGCATTCATCGGCGACGAGCCGCCGACCGCCGAAGAACTGGAGCTCGCCAAGGACAGCCAGACGCTCTCGCTGCCCGGCCGCTGGGAAGCAAGCGGCGACGTGCTGCGATCATTGGGCGAACTCGTGCGTTACGGCCTGCCGGACGACTACTGGTCGACGTTCGCAGGGCGCATAAAAGCCCTCGAACTCGACGACGTCGCTGCCATCGCACGGACCGTCGTAGAACCCGATGACATGCTCTGGGTCGTCGTCGGCGACCGCACGAAGATCGAGGCGGAACTCAGCGGACTCGGCTTCGAGGAGATTCGGCCAATCGATTCGGAAGGCCGACCGGCCGGCATGGATTGAACACGTGAATGCGGGGCGCGACAACCGCTTCTTCTATGGCTGGTACGTCGCCGCTGCTTGCCTGCTGATCTACATGTTCACGAACGGGATGTCGATCTTCGTCCCGCAGAACCTGTTTCCGCGGTTCATGGAGACCTTTGCGGCCTCCGAGGGCGAAGTCAGCCGCACGGTCGCCGTCATGTTTCTCGTTACGATGTTCCTGGCGCCGTTCGGCGGAGCGTTGATCGATCGCTTCGGTCCGATCCGCGTGATTCGCATCGGCCTGATCGTCATGGCGATCTGTTTCACGGCCTACCCGTTCGCGCAGTCCATCCAGCAACTGATCCTGATTCACGTGGGTCTCGGCTTCGGGCTCGTGCTGGGTGGCCTGCTCGTCAACGTCGTGATCCTGTCGAACTGGTTCGTCCGGCGGCGTGGCGCGGTCGTCGGACTGCTCGCGTCCATGTCGAGTCTGGGCGGTTTCATGTTGCCGATCCTGATTTCGCCACTGGTCAACTCGCCCGAGTATGGCTGGCGCTGGGGTTACGGCGCGCTGACCGCCGCATTCTGGCTACTCGCCCTTATCCCGGGATTCCTGATCCTCAAGAACTCACCGGCCGACGTCGGCCAGCATACCGACGGCGATGCGGCGCCTGCCGGGGCGGCGGAGAACGCCGCCGCTGACGAGCTGGAAGGCGTTTCGTTCGCAACGGCGATGCGGTCACGCACGATTTATGTGCTCGCGATCGGGTCGTCGTGCCTGTGGTTTACTTTTCAGGGCATCAACAGCCAGATCCAGATCTTCTTCGAGCTCGAGGCGGGCCTGTCGCCCATTGAGGCGACACGCCTGTATGCCAGCATCTTCGGCTTCAGCGTCGCCGGGAAGTTTCTGTTCGGCGCGATCAGTGACCGATATCCAAAGCGCTACGTGATGCGCGCGTCGAGCGCGCTGCTCCTGATCGGCTGCCTGTCGATATTCTCGTTTAATGCGGGCGCATTCGGCCTGACGAGCAACGTTTACCAGCTCGCCTTGTTTACCATTCTGTTCGGCCTGGGCTATGGCGGATCGTTCACGATGATTCAGCTCGTCGCCGTCGAGAGTTTTGGCCGCCGCGCGCTGGGCAAGCTGCTCGGCATCATCATCGGCATCGATAGCTTCGGCGGCATGCTCGGCACGATCCTGCCCGGACAGATGAAGACCGCGACCGGGAGCTATCTGTTTCCGTTTACGGTCGTCAGCGTCGTCGCATTCGCCGCGCTGATCAACGTGCTGCTGATCAAGCCCGTGCCGGCGACATCGCGCGACTCCGGGGAATCGCCCGCGACCCCTTGAAAGCCCGCTGCATCTATGCAAAATACCGCGATTCAACAGACCGGTCGCAGTCCTGACATCTGTCACTTCGCGCGGAAATCTCCATGATCAAAGCGAATGCGTTAACAAAAATCTACGGCTCGCTGCAGGCGGTCGACGATATCTCGTTCAAGGTCCAGCCCGGCGAGGTGCTCGGGTTTCTCGGCCCGAACGGCGCCGGAAAATCGACGACGATGCGCATGTTCGCCGGCTTCGTCGAGCCGACGTCAGGCGACGCGGAGATCTGCGGCTATTCGATCCAGCGTCAGCCGACCGACGCGAAGCGCTGCCTCGGTTACCTGCCCGAAGGCGCGCCGTCCTACGGCGAGATGACCCCCCGGGACTTTCTCGAATTCATCGCGCGCATCCGCGGCATGTCCGGCACGAAAAAGCGCGCGCGGATGGACGACGTCATCGAGCAGCTGCACATCGACAAGGTGCTGGACCAGACGATCGACACGCTATCCAAGGGCTTCAAGCGTCGCGTCGGCATCGCGCAGGCGATCCTGCACGATCCGCCGGTGCTGATCATGGACGAGCCAACGGACGGTCTCGACCCGAACCAGAAGCACGAGGTTCGCGAACTCATACAGTCGATGTCGGCCGACAAGATCATCGTGATCTCGACGCACATCCTCGAGGAAGTCGATGCCGTCTGTAACCGGGCGATCATCATCGCGAACGGTCGCATCATCGCCAACGAGACGCCCGAATCGCTGATCAATCGCTCGCGCTTCCACAACGCGGTGACCATTCGCTTCGGCCGCGCCGCCGAACTGCAAGACATCGGCAAGGAGATCCGGCGCCTCGACGACGTCGACCACGTCGAGCTCGACGAAAAACATCGTTCGCTGACCGCATTTCCGGCCGGCGAGAACCTGATACTGCGACCGATCAGTGACCTGTGCTGGCAGAAGTCCTGGCCGGTCGAGCAACTCCATCTCGAGTCGGGCCGCCTGGATGAGGTTTTCCGCTCGATCACCACGGCGGAGGCGCTGACATGAACGCGATCAGGGCGATCGCACAACGCGAGTTGAAGGCGTACTTCGCCACGCCGCTCGCGTATGTGTTTCTCGTGATCTACCTGGCGCTGATCGGCGTGTTCACTTTCTACCTCGGCGGATTCTTCGAACGCGGCCAGGCGGACCTGGCGCCGTTCTTCAATTTTCATCCGTGGCTGTACCTGTTCCTGGTCCCGGCGATCTCGATGCGCCTGTGGGCCGAGGAACGCAAATCAGGCAGCATCGAACTGCTGATGACGCTGCCCGTCACGATGGGCCAGGCGGTGCTTGGCAAGTTCCTGGCCGCATGGTGTTTCGTCGGCGTCGCGCTGGCGCTGACGTTCCCGATCTGGATCACGGTCAATTATCTCGGCGACCCCGACAACGGCGTCATTCTGACCGCGTATATCGGC
>CAZISL010000086.1:0-11278 GCA_964541975.1 uncultured Chromatiaceae bacterium
CTCAGCGTCCAGTAGTTCCAACGGGAGTTTCGTGATCGGACATACGATCATGTCCAGGAGCTTCTTATCCATAGCTAATCCGGGCCATCTTCGGTCCAATATAGCAGACTATTCGGGGCTTTCGGCGCTTCCGCCCGACCATGAAAACTTCACCGGCACCGGGTCGTAGCCGCCCTCGCAGAATGGCTGGCAGCGCACGATGCGTCTTATGGTCAACCAGCCGCCGCGCCAAAACCCGAAACGTCGCAGCGACTCCCGGGCGTACTCGGAACAGGTCGGATGGAAACGGCAACGCGGCCCGAGGACGGGCGAAATCAGCAATTGGTACCCGCGCACGATCTTGTCGGCCAGCCTCGCGGCCAGCGTGGGCGCCTCGCGCTCAGGCGGCCGCACAGTCCCGCGCCGCCCGCTGGATTGCGTTGATCATCGAATTCAGACCGTTGCTGCGCGTCGGACTCAGGTGCTCATCGAGACCGATCGCGCCGATGAATGCCGGCGTCGTCGCAATGATTTCCGCGGCGTTCCGGCCGCTGTAGACGCGCTGCAGGATCGCGATCAGGCCAGACACGATCGCCGAATCACTGATGGCCTGGAAGTCCAAACGCGTGCCGCGCCGCTCGGTCTTGAGCCAGACCTGCGACTGGCAGCCGCGAATGCGATTGTCCTCGGTGCGCCACGCCTCGGGAAACTCGGGCAGGTTCTTGCCCATATCGATGATGTATTGATAACGATCGATCCAGTTATCGAATAACTGGAACTCCTCGATCAACTCGGCTTGCGCCTGCTCGATCTCCGTCATCGATGTGTCGCGCAGGCTACCCGCGTCTCCAGCGCGTGCCTTCCTCGCCGTCCTGGAGCTGGATGCCCTGCTCGGCCAGGTCGTCGCGGATCTTGTCGGCGGTCGAGAAATCCCGGCCCGCCCGCGCCTCGTCGCGACGCTTGATCAGTTCCCTGATCGCCGTGACCTCGAGGTCGTCAATCGCATTCGACGTGAACCATTCTTCCGGATCGGAACCGAGCAGTCCCATGATCTCAGCACTGGCCCTCAGCCTGGCGGCCAATTGCATGCGTTCCTTGCCGTCCTCGCTGCGATTGGCTTCACGCGAGATCTCGAATAGCGCCGCGAGGGCCTTCGGCGTATTCAAGTCGTCCTCGAGCGCGGCGATCAAATTGGGGTCCGGCTCCATGTCGTGCCATTCGCCCTGCCAGCCGCCAATCTCGCGCAGCGTGCCGTAGAGCCGGTCGAGCTTGGCGCGCGTTTCCACGAGCAACTGCTCGGACCAGTCGAGGGGTTGGCGATAGTGCGCGTTCAACAGGGCCAGGCGGATCGCCTCGCCGGGCGCGATCTCGAGCAGATCCCGCACCAGCACGATGTTGCCGACCGACTTCGCCATCTTCTCGCTGTTCACGTTGACGAAGCCGTTGTGGAGCCAGTAGCGCGCGAACATCTGGCCGTCATGCGCACAGGTACTCTGCGCAATCTCGTTCTCATGATGAGGGAAGATCAGGTCGTTGCCACCACCGTGAATATCGATCGTGCGACCGAGGTGCTCGGCCGCCATGACGGAGCACTCGATATGCCAGCCGGGGCGGCCGCGGCCCCACGGGCTGTCCCAGCCCGGCAGGTCGGGTGTCGATGGCTTCCATAACACGAAGTCGCCCGGCGACTCCTTGTAAGGTGCGACCTCGACCCGTGCACCGGCGATTAACTCGCGCTGCTCGCGCCGCGACAGGGCGCCATAGTTTTCATACGACGCGACGCGGAACATGACGTGCCCTTCGGCCTCGTAGGCGTGACCCGAATCGACCAGCTTGCCGATCATCGCGATGATGGAGTCGATGTGATCCGTCGCCCTCGGTTCGACGTCGACGGGTGCGACGCCGAGCGCGGCCATGTCGTGATGGTAAACGTCGATGAACTCGGCCGTGACCTCGCCGATGTCGACGCCGGCCTCGTTCGCCGCCGCGTTGATTTTGTCGTCGACGTCCGTGATGTTCCGCGCGTAAGTCAGGTCATAGCGACGGCGCAGCAGGCGCGCCAGAACGTCGAACACGACTGCCGGGCGCGCGTTGCCGATGTGCGGCGCGCTGTAAACGGTCGGGCCGCACACATACATCGTCACCGGCGCACGGTCCCCGTCGTGTTGCGGGACGAACGGCTCTTTGCGCCGCGTCAGCGTGTTGTAGAGTTCTATGCTCATAGTCATATCCCGGTCCGGGTATCTGGTGACCAGACCGGGCGGCTATAATAGCAAGGTAGCCGCCGGCACATCACCACGGCGGGCCAGCCCGGAGAGCAGGAAACAGTGGAATCCTCGACGATTTTTGGCGAGCGCAGGACCGTGGAGCAGGTCGAAGAAGGCGACGAACTCGCCCCGAAGTTCGACGCCGCTGGCCTGATCCCTGCGGTGACGACCGATTTCGAGTCGGGCGAGCTGTTGATGCACGGCTATATGAACGCGGAGGCGCTGACGCTGACCATCGAGACCGGCGAGGCACATTACTTCAGCCGCAGCCGACAGGCGATCTGGCACAAGGGCGCCACAAGCGGTTTGACGCAGCGAATCGTGGAACTGCGTATCGACGATGACCAGGACTGCGTCTGGTTGCGCGTCGACGTTGCCGGCGGCGCGAGTTGTCACGTCGGGTACCGATCCTGTTTCTACCGGACCGTGCCGTTCGCCGATGACGCCGCCGCAGCGAACTCCCCGCTGGAACTGACGTTCACCGAGACCGAGAAGGTCTTCGATCCCGAAGAAGTCTACCCGGGCGTGCCGAACCCGACGAAACTCTAGTACGGTTTCGCCAGGCCGAGAAACGCAATCGCGGCCAGCAGCACGAACATGATCAGCGTCCAGAATGCGCCGCGATTGATCTGCGTCCGGATCTTACGCTCCAGCGTCTCGCTGCTGCCCCGCTCGCGGAGTTCGCGCAGTAACCCTTCGACCGGCGCATAGAACACCGCCATCATGGTCGACACGAGGAATACCGTTCCGGCCAGGGTCACCTTAAGCGCGAGCCAGGGCGCCAGGAAGGGTGCGTCGTTGACGAGTGACGCGATGCCGAAACCGAGCCAGCCGAAGCACGCGATCATCATCAGAATCCCGTTCGCGATATAGAAGCGAACGGCTTCCGCCGTCCCCATGCGGCGAAAAGCCAGCCATTCGCCGATGATCCAGGCAACGGCAAGCAGCCAAACGACTCCGAATAGCCAATCGGGTGCCGCTACCAGTCCGCTGCGATTCGCCAGGTGCAGGCCGACAGGAGAAATCGTAATCATCGCCACCCGCGGCACCATGTCGATCGTCAACGACAGACGCATTAGCATCTCTCGCTGTTCAACAGTGTAGCTGGAGTTCTTAATCGCCAACGCGAGGGAAAACACGCCGACGTCTGCTCCGAGCCAGTAAACGAACAGGAGCAGATGAGAAAACAGCAGCAGGTTGTAACCGGTCATCTACGCAGCTCCCGCGCACGAAACATTCGGGCAATCCATCGGCTCTTTGCCACGATCAGTTGATAGCGCTGACCTGTTGCACCAGCAGTCCGACGAGATCCGACGCGATGGCCCGGCGCAGGACTTCCTCCTCGCGCGCCTTGCCGAGCACCTCGGTTTCGTCCCACGTGTAGTTGCGGGTCAGGATCAGTTGCTGCGGTTCCAGCGCCTCCGCCCCGTTGATAGAGACGGAGTAATCGACGATGTAGAACACTTCATATTCCCGCGGGACGTTGCGTGCGGATACCGTCAGAGGCCGCTGCCCCGTTTCGTCATTGAGAATGCGAATGATGGTGTCCGCATCCGCACTGTAGTTCGTCAATTCGAGATCGGAACCGCGAATTTTCGTCGTCAATGCACTGTAGAACGGGCTGTGACGGTTGGGCGTAGCCACATAGACCGCGGTCATGCCCGGCGGGAAATTCCCCGTGCCGCGCACGGTGAAGCCGCAGGCTGTGATCGCCAGACACGCGGCAACGACGGCGACTTTAGACCACGACATTGACGAGTTTTCCCGGCACGACGATGACCTTGCGGACCGGCTGGTCCTCGACGAATCGCTGCACGTTCTCGTCGGCCAGCGCCGCGGCCTCGAGGTCGTCTCTGGATGCGCTCGCCGGCAGTTGCAGGCGAGCGCGCAGCTTGCCGTTGACCTGTACGATGATCTGCACGCTATCCGCCTCCAGCGCGCCCTGATCGACGACCGGCCACGCTTCGTCCACGAGTGCGCCGTCGTGACCGAGCACGGACCACAGGGCGTGGCAGATGTGCGGAACGATCGGTGACAGCATCAGTACGATCGCGTCCAGCGCCTCGCCGACGACCGCCCGGTCCTGCTCGGCTTCGCCCACATACTTCGACACGCGGTTCAGCAATTCCATGGCCGCCGCGATTGCCGTATTGAAGGTATACCGGCGACCGATATCGTCGCTGATCTTGGCGATCGTCTGGTGCACTGCGCGACGCAGATCGCGCTGCGCGTCATCCAGCACCTTGACGTCGACGCCCGGCGCAGCCCCCGCACTTGCGAAGTCGTTCGCGATACGCCACAACCGCTTCAGAAAGCGGAACCCGCCCTGCACGCCGTCGTCCGACCATTCCAGCGACTGCTCGGGTGGTGACGCGAACATGATGAAGAGCCGCACGGTATCGGCACCGTACTGGTCGATCAGGTCCTGCGGATCGACGGTGTTACCTTTCGACTTCGACATCTTGGCGCCGTCCTTTAGCACCATTCCCTGGGTCAGCAACTTGCTGAATGGCTCCGGCGTGTCGACCAGGCCCTCGTCGCGCATGATCTTATGGAAGAAACGCGCGTATAGCAGATGCAGGATCGCGTGCTCGATGCCGCCGATATACAGGTCGACCGGTAGCCAGTAGCGGGCGCGTTCGTCCAGCATCGCCGCGTCGTTGTCGGCGCAGCAGAAACGCGCGTAATACCACGAAGACTCCATGAACGTATCGAAGGTATCCGTCTCGCGTTGCGCCGGTGCGCCGGTATCGGGATCGACCGTCTCATAGAACGACGGCATCTTCTTGATCGGCGAACCGCCATCATCCAGGTCGACGTCCACCGGCAACACGACGGGCAGGTCACTGTCCGGCGCGGCGACCTGCCGGCCGTCCGCTGTATTAATGACCGGAATCGGAGCACCCCAGTAACGCTGCCGTGAGATCAACCAGTCGCGCAATCGATAGTTCGTCCGACGCTCGCCACGACCGTCCGCTTCGAGATCGGCCGCAATCGCATCGAACGCGCCTTCTGACGTCA
Source organism: uncultured Chromatiaceae bacterium (assembly GCA_964541975.1). GTDB lineage: Bacteria > Pseudomonadota > Gammaproteobacteria > Steroidobacterales > SMWD01. The sequence goes on from CAZISL010000086.1 coordinate 5,268, forward strand.
GCCCGCTGTACTTGCCCGACTCGACCAACACCCCGTAGTCGACGAATGCGCCGACCGAGATATCGCAATCCTGATCGTCATCGGCCGGCGCGATGACCTGAACGATTGGCAGGTCGTGCTTGTTGGCGAATTCCCAGTCGCGCTGGTCGTGGCCCGGTACCGCCATCACGGCGCCGGTACCGTAAGTCATCAGCACGAAATTCGCGGCGTAGACCGGAACCGGTTCGCCCGTGATCGGATGCACCGCGTTGACGCCCAGCGGCTTGCCCTTCTTCTCCATGGTTTCCATGGCCGCCTCGGAAACCGCGCTGCGCGCGCACTCCTCGAGGAACCCGGCGAGCTCCGGGTCGCCTTCAGCAGCCGCCACGGCGAGCGGGTGCTCCGCCGCAACGGCCATGTAGGTGACGCCCATCAGCGTGTCGGGTCGCGTCGTGTAGATATCGAGCGTGTCGTCCGAACCTTCGATCGCAAAGCGCACTTCGACCCCGCGCGACTTGCCAATCCAGTTCCGCTGCATGATCTTGACCGGCTCGGGCCAGTCGACGTTGTCGAGTTCCTCGAGCAATTCCTCGGCATAATCCGTGATCCGCAGGAACCACTGCGGAATCTCGCGCCGCTCGACGGGCGCGCCCGATCGCCAGCCACAACCGTCGATGACCTGCTCATTGGCGAGCACGGTTTGATCGACCGGATCCCAGTTCACGACGGCCTGCTTCTTGTAGGCCAGACCCTTCTCGAGCATACGGGTGAACAGCCATTGTTCCCAGCGGTAGTACGCCGGGTCGCAGGTCGCGAGCTCACGATCCCAGTCGTAACCGAATCCCAGTCGCTGCAGCTGACCGCGCATGTAGTCGATGTTCTCGCGCGTCCACTTCGCCGGCGCCATGCCGTGCTTGATCGCCGCGCCTTCCGCCGGCAGGCCGAACGCGTCCCAGCCCATCGGCTGCAACACGTTCTTGCCGAGCATTCGCTGATACCGCGATATCACGTCGCCGATCGTGTAGTTGCGCACGTGCCCCATGTGCAGGCGCCCGCTCGGGTACGGAAACATGCACAGGCAGTAGAACTTCTCCCGGTCTGGATCTTCGACCGCACGGAACGTGTTTGCGTCCGCCCACGCGGACTGCGCGGCGGCTTCGATCTCGCCGGGTTGATAGGAGTCTTCGCTCATCGGGGACAGTCTACTTATCTCTGCGCCACAGCGCGTTGCGAAGGGATTGTAGCCGAGAGATAAGTAGACTGTCCCCGAACCACCCGTTACCGGCGTGTCAGGTAGCCGCCGAGCCCCATCAGGCACACGCACAGGACGATGACGACCCAGTTTCCGGTACGCATGTAAGGCGTCGATCCGACATGCGGGCGAACCGTCGCGCGGAGCACATCTGTTTCGAATGGTTCGGAGCGGGCGGCGATCCGACCGTCGGCACCGATGACCACGGTAATACCGGTGTTGGTCGTACGCAGCATCGGCCGGCCGGACTCGAGCGATCTCATCTGGGCCATCTGCAGATGCTGGTGCGGCGCGATTGAATCGCCGAACCAGGCATCATTACTGACGTTCATCAGCAACGATGCCTGCGGCAGGAAGTCGAGTTGCTCCGTGCCGAAGGCATCCTCGTAGCAGATACTCGGCGCCATCGAGTACGCGCCGACCGGCAGCGGCGGTTGCGCTCTGTCGCCCGCCAGCGTGTCCTGGTTCGGCAGGCCTGCGCTGCGCATCCAGCGCCGCGCGAAATCCGGGACCGGGAAGAACTCGCCGAACGGCACCAGGTGCCGCTTGTGATACTCGGCGCGCGATTGCCCGAGCCCGATCAGGGAATTGCGATACTGACCGGATTCGACGTCGCGCGTCAGTATCCCGAGATAAAGCTGCAAAGCGCGTTCCCGCGCCTGCTCGTCCAGTGCGTCCAGGTATCCCTGCACGCGATCAGCCACCGCAGGAACGGCGACTTCCGGCCAGACGACCAGGTCGAGGTCATCGTCAGTGAATGTCAGCTTGCCGTAGAGCTGCAGCGTCGGACGCAGCTGTTGCGGCAACCACTTTCGATCCTGCGGTATCGAGCCTTGCACGAGACCGACGCGCAATTCGTCCTCGGCCGGCACGGTCCATGCCCGGTCGTACAAAGCGAATGACGTGAGCGCGACGAACGCGAGCGTCAGACTCGCGACGATGCGATCAACGCGGCCGCCGCGGAACAGCGCGAGCAGCGAACCGGCGATCATCAGCGTAATCAGCGACACACCGTGAATACCGATCACCGGCGCCCAGCCTCGCAGGGGGCCATCGATCTGGCCGTAACCCAGGCCGAGCCACGGGAAGCCAAAAAACACCCAGGTGCGCAGCCACTCGACGAACGTGAACACGGCCGGCCAGAGGAAACACCAGCGCAACGCGCGGGACTCGACTTGCAGGCTGCCGGCCAGGTAACCAGCGACGGCCAGGTAAAGACCCTGCAGCACGAACCCGCCCAGCATCAGCAGCACCACGACGGGAATCGGGGCGCCGCCGAAGCCGTAAATGCTGATATACAACCAGTAACATCCCGCCGCGAACGCTGCAAAGCCGAAGACGAACGAACGCCAAGCCGCCTGACGAGGCGAACAGCCTTCCCACAGCACGAACAGCAGTGCCGGCAGGATGAATGCGACCGGGTAGATATGAAACGGCGCGAATGCGAGCGGCAACAACGCGCCGAGCAAGGCCGCGGACGCCAGGGCACGGTGCCTTGAATCGGCGTTAGCGGTCAAGGCGACGGCGCGGACTCATTGTTGGAGGACGTATCGATCCGGCGCACATTCAGCGTGTGAACACGCCGACGATCGGCCTGCGTTATCTTGAACGAAAAGCCGTCGAACTCCACGGCCTCACCACGGCGCGGCATGCGACCCAGTTCATGGATCACCAGCCCGCCGACGGTGTCGTAATTCTCGTCGGACATTTCGACGCCGAAGTATTCACTGAAGTCGTCGATGCGGGTCAGCGCCGAGACCGTAAACTGTCCGTCGTCCTGCTTCTGAATCTGCTCCGCCTCGAGCGGATCGTGCTCGTCATCGATCTCGCCGACGATCTCTTCCAGCACGTCTTCGATCGTCAGCAACCCGGACGTGCCACCGTATTCGTCCACCACGATCGCCATATGATTCCGGCTGACGCGGAACTCCTTCAACAATGTGTTGAGTCGCTTGCTTTCCGGGATGAAGGTTGCGGACCGCAGAAATCTTTTGAAGTCGAATGGCTCGTCCGGCGTCATGATGAAGTAGGACAGCACGTCCTTGGCGAGCAAGATGCCGACCACTTCGTCACGATCCTCGCCGATGACCGGAAAGCGCGAATGCCCGGATTCGGTAATCGTCTTCAAGACCTCGTCTTTCGGCGCTGTCTGTTCGAGTACGACCATATGGGATCGAGGAATCATGACATCGCGCACCTGGGCCTCGGATACGTCCAGCACGCCGAGGAGCATCGTCCGTTCATCGCTGTCGAGCACCTCGTGCCAACGGGCGTCACGCAGTAATTCGAGCAGGTCCGCCCGCGTCGCGGGTTCGCCCTTCAGCACCTTGCGCAACCTGACGTACCAGCTACCGGCGCCGGATTGATCGTCTGAATTGTCGGCGTTCATGTCGTTGTTCTTATCCCTGGTTGATCGTGTCGTCGATGCGCCGACTGTCGTCAGACTCGTACGGCGCCGAAAACCCCAGCTTCAGCATGGTCTTCGTTTCCAGCGCCTCCATGCGCACGGCCGCCGCCTCATTGTCGTGGTCGTAACCTGCCAGATGCAACGTGCCATGCACGACGAGGTGAGCCAGATGGGCCAGCGGCGACTTGCCCTGCGCCTCGGCCTCGTCGTGCACGACAGGCAGACAGATGACGAGGTCACCGAACTCGTCTTCTGCGTCGGGCAACTCCGATTGGACGCCAGCGAAGGCCAGCACATTGGTCGGGCCAAGCTTGTGCCGGTACATCTCGTTCAGATGCTGGCTCTCCTTGCGCCCGACCAAACGCAGCGTCATGCAACCGGTCACGCGCACGTCGAGTTCGGCGCCCGCCAGTGCTGCGGTAACCCAGGCATCCCACTTGGCGCCGGGAGGAATCTCTTCGTCACTGGTCGCGACCTGCAAGGCGACCTTTACTGCGTCGCTCATTGGTTCGACGAACCGCCCCCGACCGAATCGCCGGATGGATTCAGGTCGGACTCATGGCTGTCGTAAGCGTCGACGATACGCTGCACGAGCGTATGGCGAACGACATCGCGGGAATCAAAGAAGGTGAACGATACGCCCGGTATGCCGTCGAGGACCTGGATGACCTGACGGAGTCCGGACGTCTGGTTACGCGGCAAATCGATCTGCGTCACATCGCCGGTAACGACCGCTCGCGAACCAAAACCCATGCGCGTCAGGAACATCTTCATCTGTTCTGTCGAGGTATTCTGCGCCTCGTCCAGGAGGATGAAACTCTCGTTCAGGGTTCGCCCGCGCATGAACGCCAGTGGCGCGATCTCGATCACGTTGCGATCGACGAGTTTCGCGACCCGATCGAAGCCGAGCATCTCGTAAAGCGCGTCGTACATCGGCCGCAGATACGGATCCACCTTCTGCGACATATCTCCGGGCAGAAAGCCGAGCCGCTCGCCGGCCTCGACCGCCGGACGCACCAGTACGATGCGTCGCACACGTTCCTGCTCCAGCGCCTCGACGGCGCTCGCCACTGCCAGGTAGGTCTTGCCGGTACCCGCGGGACCGATACCAAAGTTCAGATCGTTCTCGCCGATCCCGCTGATGTAGGCGCGCTGGTGCGGCCCACGCGGGCGAATCGACACGCGGCGGGTGTGGATGACGTCATCCGTACCCGACTGCTTGTCTGGCGCGTCGTTCGGCGCCGGTTCCGCGTCGTTCATCGAAGACTCCTGAAGACACATGTGGACACGCTGTGGATCGAGCCGCTCACTGCCGGCGATCCGGTAAAGATCCTGCAGAACGCGGGCGCCGACACGCGATGTCGACCCGGGCCCCATGACCCTGAAGCGATTGCCACGGTTGCTGATATGCACGCCGAGACGACGCTCGATCTGCCGCAGGTGCTCGTCGAACTGCCCGCACAGATTCGCCAGAACCCGGTTATCGACCGGCTCGAGCAGCACCTCCTGAGTTTCGGTGACGGTGCTCAAGCGACTTGTATGGACTCCGGCAGACGACCGCGGAGGGAATTCGGCAAGGCCTCCGAAATGATGACGTCGACAAACTGACCCAGCAGCCGTTCGTCGCCATCGAAATTGACCCAGCGATTGTTCTCGGTCCGGCCGGCCAGTTGCCGGGCATCCTTGCGAGCATGCCGTTCGATCAGCACACGTTGTGCCGTGCCGACCATTCCTTTGCTGATGCGCATGGCGTTCTCATTGATGCGAGCCTGCAGAGCCGCCAGCCGAGCGAGTTTCTCGTCCTGCGGCGTCGGGTCCGGAAATGACGCGGCCGGTGTACCGGGACGCGCGCTGTATACGAAGCTGAATGACTGATCGAAACCGACCTGGTCGACGAGATCCATCGTCCGGCCAAAATCATCTTCGGTCTCGCCGGGGAAGCCGACGATGATGTCCGTCGACAGGCTGATATCCGGCCGCACCTCTCGCAGACGCCGGATCTTCTGCTTGTACTCGAGGACCGTGTGCCCGCGTTTCATGGCAGCCAGTATCCGGTCGGAACCGCTCTGTACCGGCAGATGCAGGTAGTTCGCGAGTTTGGGTACTTCGGCATAAACCTGCACGAGGCGCTCGCCGAACTCCAGCGGATGCGAGGTCGTGAAACGGATGCGCTCGATCTCGTCGATCATCGCGACGTAGCGAATCAGCGTGGCGAGATCGGCCCACTTCCCTTCGTGCGTGGCGCCGCGATAGGCATTGACGTTCTGGCCTAGCAGGTTGATCTCGCAGACGCCTTGCCGGGCGAGACGCACGCACTCCGCGACGACGTCGTCGAGCGGGCGACTGATCTCCTCGCCACGTGTGTACGGTACG
>CAZISL010000087.1:0-4326 GCA_964541975.1 uncultured Chromatiaceae bacterium
AATTGGGCTTGAGCTCTTCGAGTGCCAGGAAAGTCGTCAGCAACTTGATCGTGGACGCCGGATTGCGAGCCACGTCATCGTTTACGGACAGGAGTGGAGTATTCTTCGCCGTGTCCTGAACGAAGACACTGATTCCGTTCATGGACATGTTGTGCGCTTTCAGAACACTGACGACCGACTCCGGCAACGCGGCCTCATCTGCGTGAGCGACGGCCACAGCGAGACAATAGACCGACGACAGCAGGAAGCCGAGGCAGCGTGTCGAAACCGATTGAAATGACATTGAGAACCCTTGGAACGCGCGCTCGGACGATTTTGCCGAATCGACGCGGCACAGGTCCAGCAATTCGTGTCCTGACCCTCTTGATGGCGACGGCGTCCGTGTCGGCGGCCAGTGCGTCGGAACCGGCGACCAGCGGATTCGTCATGAGGAATCATGCGCCGTTCTCGGCGCTGATCGGAGTTCCCGGACGCTGGCCCGACACGACCGATAACCTGGTTGATCTGACGTGGAATGCTTCGAGTCACTCGGCCGCAGAACGCGGCAACGACTTCCGTGTCGTGACGGACGGCGAGACGCATACGCTGACTGGCCGCCTGCAATGGCCGATCGGCAAACGCTTCAGGATCGGCGCGCAACTGCCATGGATTCAGCATACGGGTGGATTCATGGACAGCATGATCGATTCGTGGCACGACGCGTTCGGACTGAATGAGGGCATTCGCCCCCTGCTGGAACAGGATCAACTGGCGTACATTCTGCAACGCAACAACGTCAGCCTCGTGCGCATCGATGACGAGGTATCCGGCGTCGGCGACCTGACAGTCGGGCTGTCGGCCGAACTCGGCAGCTTCGAACGCCACGCGGAACCCGGCACGATCTCCGGCTACTTCCAGCGCATTCCCTGGCGGGCGACGCTGAACGTCAAACTGCCGACCGGTGACATCGAAAAGCTGACCGGCAGTGGCAATACGGATGTCGCCGTCGGACTCGGCTGGCGTTCGCCAGCGAAAACCGGCGCCGTGTTTCGCTGGTGGGCGGATGCCGGCGTCGTATTGTCCGGCGGCGTCGATATAGACGGGCTGGATGCCAATTCGCAGGTCTACTACTACGACACGGCACTGACCTGGCGAATCGTGCGCAGCCTCGACGCGATCGTGCAGTTCGCCGGCCATTCGTCGCTCTACGACGAAAGCTGGGAGATTCTCAGCGAAGCATCCGGCCAGGTTGCGATCGGCGGGCTGTGGCATTTCACGCGGAGCTTTTCGCTCAGATTCGGTATCACGGAAGACGTGCTGGCCGAGTCCGCTCCGGACTTCGGCCTCGAGATCTCACTGATCGCCAGGCGCTGGTAGCGAAAGGTCAGCGGGGTCGCTCGATCTCGAGCGAACGCATCCGATCCGTCAGGGTGCTCGGCTTGATCCCGAGCAGTTTCGCCGCGCCGTTGTCGCCCGATACGCGCCAGCCCGCAGCCTCGAGAGCCGCCACCATGTTCGCGCGAATGCGCTCGCGCATTTCCTCATCGGTCAGGACACCTGGTGTACCGGACTGATCGTCCGACTCGTCGTCGGCCGGCCAAGGGGATGACAGGCCCGCGTCAGTCAACGACAGATCGAGACGCAGGTGACGATCGTCCGACAGGATGACCGCGCGCTCGATAACGTTTTTCAACTCGCGCACGTTGCCGGGCCAGTCGTAGCGGCGCAGCGCTTCCACCTGCTTCTGCGTCAGCGTCATCGGCTCGCGACCGAAGTCGCGGCATATCTGATCGAGCACATGCACCGCGAGCATTATCACGTCATCGCCGCGCTCACGCAGCGGCGGCACCTCCACCGGAAACACGCTGAGCCGGTAATAGAGATCCTCGCGAAACTCGCCGGCTTCGACGGCTTTCTCCAGGTCCTTGTTGGTCGCGGCGATCACGCGGACGTCGACCGTCTTCGACTGGTCTTCACCAACGCGCTCGAACTCCTTCTCCTGCAGGACGCGCAGTAACTTGCCCTGCAACGGCAGCGGGATCTCGCCGACTTCGTCGAGAAACAGCGTGCCGCCATCGGCGAGCTGAAACCGTCCGATCCTGTCCTGATGTGCGCCGGTGAAGGCGCCGCGGACGTGACCAAAAAACTCGCTTTCGAACAATTCGTCGGGGATCGACGCACAGTTGACCTTGACCAGCGGCCCGTCGGCGCGCGCGCTGCGCGCGTGGATCGCGTGCGACACGAGCTCCTTGCCGGAGCCGGTTTCACCAACGATCAGGACGCTCGCCGGAGTATCGGCGACGGCTTCGATGCGCGCCATCATCCGGCGCAACGCCGGGCTGTCGCCGACGATGCGACCGAAGTTCATCGAGACGCTGACTTCCTCGCGCAAATAGTCGCGTTCCTGCTCGAGTTCATGATTCAAACGCGCGATTTCCTGGTACGCATCCCGAAGCGCCTCCTCGGCGAGATTGCGATCCGTGACGTCCTTGCTCGCGACGAGCAGAGTCCTCGCGCCCGTGATCGGATCAGTCTGCGCCGACGACGACATGATGACGTCGATGACCTCACCCTTCTTCAACACCATCTGGCGCGGCACATTGTTCAGGCCACCCGAATCCATGATGCTGTCCAGTCGTCCTTCCGGCATCTGCTCGCGCGATTCTTCCGTTACGAAATCGAGCACGCTGCGGCCGATGACCTCTTCGCGCGCATAGCCCATCTTTTCCAGCCAGTGATCGCTGACCGCCTTGATGCGGCCGTCTTCATCGATCGTATGGAGCATCGCCGGTGTGGATTGGTAACGATCGCGATAACGGCTATGCAGGCGGTCGTGATCGGACAGTTCGTTGAAGACCGACAGCGAATGCAGGAATCGACCGTCGGTATCGACTTCAGCAATGGTCGTCGCGAGCATCGAGACGATCTCGCCGCTGCTGGCGACGAACTCGACGGGCACGTGGTCCAGTTGCCCGGTGCGGCGAAACGCGGGCATGTGCTCCTCGCGAATCAGTTGCGCGCTGCTGGCCGTCGCGATCTCCATCGGCGACTTGCCGCGGATCTCGTCCCGCCCGTAACCGAGTCGCTTGATCCACGCGTCGCTGACATCCGTGAACAGACCGTCTTCGTCCATCATCGAGGCGATAACGGGGAGATGCTGAAACAGCCAGGTGTAACGGTCTCTCGTGGGCATGACGCGGACTATACACGGAATGTCGTGAATTCTCCTCGCGAGTTTCCGTGATTCACGGAATTCCGCGACCTCGTTTACACGCTAAGTGATTGAAATTATTAGAAACACAAATTTGGCACGCTTTCTGCAATATGAGGGGCAACTAACGAATAGCATCGGCACCAACGAATGGGCCGAACCAGACGGATACCAGGCAGAACAGAAATGAAAGACTTCATCATCAAGCGGCTCGCACTAGCGGCACAGATCACCCTCGTGGTCGCGCAGGTTGCGGGCCTCCTCTACGCACTGCAGGCCAATGCCAGCGACTCGTCGCCGAACTTGCTGGCGCAGGAAGTGATCGACTATCGCATCGAGATCCAGCAGCGCGCGGGCGGCGCGGTCAAGATGACCCAGGCAGATATCACCGGCCAGCTTGAGACCAAACTGAACCAAGAAGAATCGAGCTCTGCCCGGCTCGCAGGAAACCCCACGGGCAATGACGGCTAACGGCCGCGAACGGCACGCGCGGCGGACCTATCCTCCCCGCTCGCGCTGCCGCAACGATTGGCATAGCCATGGAGGTGTCGGATCCCCCCCTTTGCTCCGACACGCGTCAAAGGCAGTAGCCATCGATAGCAGCGTCCTCCCCCCCCCTTGGGCCGCTGCATCCTCTTCGGGGGGCGGCGCGGCATCAGCAATTGATGGTCGCGTCGTCCCCTGATTCTTTTCTCTCGCCCGCAGGCTTGATTAGCTAATTTCCGGCCAGGTGTTCTTTCAGGAACGCGGTCGTTCGCTCCCACGCGTCTGCCGCCGCGACCGGATCGTACGCCATGCCGGATGGGTTCGAGAACGCATGCTTCGCGCCCGCGTAGATCTTGATGTCGACGTCTTTGCCAAGATCCAGCATCGTGGTCTGAAACGCGTCGACGGTCTCCAACGGAATGATCGGGTCATCCTCCGCAAAGTTGCCGAGCACGGGCATCGATAGCGGCGCGAGTTGTGCCTCGTCCGTTACGACCGTGCCGTAGTAGATCACCGCCGCGTCGAGCGTATCGGGCAAGAGTATTGCCGTCCGGAGCGACCAGCGCCCGCCGAGACACCAGCCGATCGAACCCACGCGCGGCGCGCCGATCTCGTCGTCCAGGTAAGCATAGGCCTGGCGCAGGTTCTCA
>CAZISL010000088.1:0-5710 GCA_964541975.1 uncultured Chromatiaceae bacterium
CCGTAAGTGGGAGGAGATGACAGCTTGGACCATACCTCGACTCTAACCGGTATTCAGCGATCGCTGACCGGAGGCCGCACCGATGGCGGACTCGACGTCGTCTACACCAAGCTCGCGGTCGACCTCCAGAACCTCAAGGACGCTGACGCCGACGAGGTCCTGCAGCGCAGTCTCGATAGCCTGATCGACGCCGTCGACTGCGACGCCGTTTTCGTCGCGCTGCTCAACGACGATGCGTCGCGCATCGACCGTGTATTCGCGGCGCAGGCCGCATTCACCGCGGCCAATCCGCTCGCTCTCGAAGGCCGTGATCTCGAGGCATTACCCTTTATTCGCCAGCATCTTGAGCACCTGCGCCTGGTCGGCATCCGTGATTCTTTCCGTCCGGGAACGGGCGAGGAGCAGGATGCGGAACGCCTGACCGAGTTGCAGATTGGCGCGATGATGCTGATCGGTTTCGAGTCGCGCGGCGTGATGGCGGGATTCATGGGTTTCGTCTACGGCCAGCCGCAGGCGAGCTGGAGCGTCGATCACCAGTTATTGATCAAGCTGCTGGGCACGAGTTTCGCGTCCGGACTCGATCGGCTGCGCACGTCGGCGAATCTTACGGACATCGAGGAGCGTGACGCGCTGCTGATCTGCACGGCAAACGACGGTACTTGGGACTTCGATGCCGTGCATAACGTCATGCATTTCTCGCCGCGTTGGCAGGCGATCATGGGTTACACGCAGGAAGATCTGGATCGCGCGCCGCCGAACTGGCAGAAGCTCGTGCACCAGGACGACCTGGCGAAGGTCCAGATGCGCCTGCGCGAGCACCTGGCCGGCAAGACCGACCTGTTCGAGAGCACGCATCGCATGCGTCGCCGCGACGGGGAGTGGCGCTGGGTCCAGTGCCGCGCGAAGGGACTGACCGACGGCAAGGGTCGCTTGCGGCGCCTGATCGGCGTCGAGACCGATATTACTGAGCAGAAGGTTTACGAGGAAGCGCTGTTCCGCGAGAAAGAGAGCGCGCAAATCACACTCCAGTCGATTGGCGATGGTGTCGTCACGACGGACGAGGAGTGTAACGTCGAGTACATGAATCCGGTGGCGGAGGGCCTGACCGGCTGGAAGGTCGACGATGCGACCGGCTGCCCGATCGACCAGGTCTTCCGCGGGTTCCACGAGGAGACCTGCGAACCGCTGGAGAATCCGCTGTCGGTCGCGATCCGGCGCAACCGTTCGATCAAGTCGGTGCGGCCGACGCTGCTGATCCGGCGCGACGGCAACGAGTTGTATATAGAGAGTACCGCGTCGCCGATTCGCAACGACAAGGGCGACGTATCGGGCGGTGTGCTGGTATTCCACGACGTCAGCGAGGCGCGCGAATTGAACCGCCGGCTCAGCTATCACGCCAGCCACGACATCCTGACGGGTCTCGTCAATCGCCGCGAATTCGAGAACTGCCTCGAACGCGCGCTGAAGAGCGCGAAAGCGCGCGAGACTTCGTACGCGCTGTGTTACCTGGACCTCGACCAGTTCAAGATCATCAACGACAGCTGCGGGCACAACGCCGGCGACGCGTTGCTGAGCCAACTCGGCGCGCTGCTGAAATCGAAAATCCGGTGGCGCGACACGCTCGCGCGACTCGGCGGCGACGAATTCGGGCTGCTACTCGAGGCGTGCACGCTGGAGGAGGCCATGCGCACCGCCGAGCTGTTGCGCGAGGCGATCCGCGATCACAAGTTCACGTGGGACGAGCGCACGTTCAGCCTAGGCGTTAGCATCGGCGTCGTGCCTATCTCGGCGGCGAACGAAGACGTCGCGTCGTTGTTGACGGCCGCGGACAGCGCTGCCCAGGCGGCGAAAGAGGCCGGTCGCAATCGCGTCTACAGCTACCAGGAGCACGACATCGACCTGATGCGCCGTCGGCGCGAGATGCAATGGGCGGCGCGCATCAACAACGCGCTGGAAGATTCCCGCTTCGAACTGTTCCGCCAGACCATTCAGCCGCTGCAGGAACCCGAGAACGGCACCCACTTCGAATTGCTGCTGCGGATGCGTGATGAGAACGGCACATTGGTATCGCCAGACCTATTCATCACCGCAGCCGAACGTTACGGTATTACGCCCAACATCGATCGCTGGGTCGTCGAGCACGCGCTGCGCTGGCTCGTATCGGAGGCCGACGAACGCGAACGCCTGTGCATGTGCTCGATCAACCTGTCGGGCCAGAGCCTGACCGATGACGACTTTTTGCCGTTCGTCATCAAGCAGTTTCAAACCAGCGGCATCGACGCAACGAAAATCTGCTTCGAGATTACTGAAACCGCGGCGGTCGGCAGCTACGCGCAGGCGAGCCGCTTCATCAATGCGCTCAAAGAACTCGGTTGCAAGTTCGCGCTCGACGACTTCGGCACGGGTCTGTCATCGTTCGGTTACCTGAAGCACTTCCCGGTCGATTTTCTGAAGATCGACGGCAGCTTCGTCAGGGAGATCCTGCACGACCCGATCGATCGCGAGATGGTCCGCTCGATCAACGAGATAGGTCACCTGACCGGCAAGAAGACGATCGCCGAGTTCGCCGAGAACGCGGAGATCATCACGATGCTCAAGGGAATGGGTATAGACTACGCGCAGGGTTATGGTGTCGCAGAGCCGGAACGCGTGCGTAACGCCGTCAATGCGTGAGTAATGACACGCCACCGCAGGCCGCACCCTCAGCGGTTCGCGGACGTTTCTGAGCATACGGATCTTCAAATATGACTTTTCAATCGGCGCATTGGTCGCCAGTCGTGACGTTGATTGGCTGCGTTCTGCTGCCGCTTGTCGGATATGGGCAGACAATCGAGCTGCCCGACTTGCTCGCTATCGAGGCGCCCGACGAGGCTACCGCATTGCCGATCGACGATCCGGCGGTCATCGACTTGCTCATCGATCAGGCCTCGGCAGGCAGTGCCGAGTTGAGCGTCAGTGTCGTCGGCGGCGACGACGAGTTGATCATCGGCTCCAATCAGGTCACCTGGACGGCCGAGGAACCGCCCGGCAACGTCGTGGCGACTCGAACCGAATTCGTTTACCTGCTGCGTCACGGTCAAACACCGGTAGCAACTTCACGCGGTCCCGTCGGCAACGGGCCCGGCTATTCGACCGCGGGAAACCACGGCGCTAATGTCGTGCGCGATCGTGACGGCGGTATTCATGTGGCGTAGCGGGACAAGGCCCCAGCGGTCATGTACCGACGCGGTACACAGGACGAAGATACCGGCGTCATAACCTGGAGCGGTCCGGCAATCGATATCAGCGACGGCACCGCCGTGGAACGTTGCTTCCCGGCGTTGGCGGTGTCTGACGACGCGGTACATTTCGCCTGGCGCGGCACCGGCAACGAGGTGCACTATCGTCGCCTGCGACGCGACGGTGGTGGATGGAATTTCGAGTCGGTGCGGGTTACGGGTGCGGACGGCAATTCCAGCGATAACGGGCCCGATATCGCGGTCTATGGGGACGATGAGATCCATGTCATTGCGCGTTCCATGGAGTATGCGTATTCGCGCGACGGTGGGCTCAGCTGGGACGCGGAAGACCTGAGCAGCCGGCTGCCGCCCGGAAACATCGGTTTCAAGTATCCGGCACTTACCGTAGACCCGCGCGGCCATGTGCACGTCCTTGTGACATCTCGGCTTCGCGATAACTACTGGCCACTGTGGTACATGCACCGCGAACGGCCGACAACGGGAGGCCCGGGCGGGTGGCTCGAAGAGCATCACCCGTTTTCGGACAAGCCGGATTGGCAGGATCCCGGCGCCGGTGGGCCCGATCTGTTCCTCGACTGGGTGGACATCGAGTCGGACGATGCCGGCAATCTGCATATTGGTTGGCACGGAACGTTTTTTACCGGCGTGTTCGCGCAGGACGACGCGTTTTATGCGACGCGCGCTTTCGTCGACGACGGCGACGCCGCAGCCTGGTCCGACCCCCAGGCCCTGCACCGTGCCAACCCGGGCACCAATTTCTTCTCGTTTACCCCGTCGATTGCCACCGACTCGGCGAGCGATTCGACGTTTGCCGTCTTCATGATCAAGGCCTTGGGTCTGGCGCCCGCCGACAATTACGACGATCTCGATTCGGGTCTCCGAATACTGCGCAACGGCAGCTTTATCGACAATGCGCTGAGAGGGAGCGGGGACTACATTGCGCTGTCCGACGCGGCGAATTGGTCGGTGGCGACATGGTGGCCAACCACTGCGCCACGACTTCATCGTCACCCGTCGGGTCGCGTCTGGCTCGATGTTTTGCAGAGCATGTTGCATGGTGCATCGAGTGACGATTTCGCCCTGATCGTGCATCAGCGTTATGAAGTGACCGAGGTATTGGGCGCACCGGTCGACAGCGACATGGACGGCGTACCGGACGTGCAAGATCAGTTTCCGAATGACCCTGCCGAGTCGGTCGATACGGACGGCGACGGCATCGGCGACAATGCCGACACCGACGATGACGGTGACGGCGTACCGGACGTGCGGGACGCATTCTCACTGGATCCGGACGAGAGCGTCGACACGGACAGGGACGGCGTCGGTAACAACGCCGATACGGACGATGACGGCGACGGCACTCCCGATGCTGAGGATGCTTTTCCGCTGGATCCCAGTCGGTCAACCGAACCGAGTTCCGAAAATCCGCCCGCCGCGGATCCGCCCGCAGAGGACCCGACTACCGGGGGGCCGCCCATAGAGGAGCCGGCGGGCGAAGTCGAGGAACCTGTGATCGATGGTGGAGTCGACGACGGCACGTCCGGGAGCTCTGCCGGCGCGCAGGATTCAGGGGCAGGCGATTCAGGCGGGAGCGCGCTTGGATTTATCGCGCTGGCGTTGTTGGTTCTGGCAGGTAGCGTGGTTCGGAGCAGGCGCGGCCGGCGCCCGTCGGCGGCTCGCTAACTCGGCGAGCCAACGTGGCGGAACATCCTGCAGTCCAGGTTAAGAGGCGTTTCGCCGCCTTAACCACCCGAGCAAACCGAGGGCCGAGCCGAGCAGCCAGGCGGCGGCGGGCACAGGTACGACTTGCGTCGCGAAGGACAAGCCGTTGATGGCTGTGACTCCGAGTGATCCGATGTTTGAGCCTGCGCCGGTAGCCTGGTTGATCGAGATCAGGACATCGGCGTTCGTGTCCGCGCCGAAAAGCCCCAGCGTCGCATCCCAGGCCAGCCCGACGACGCCGCCGAAGCTGGAGCCGATTGGGTCGAGTTCACCGACCGCACTGCCCGCGCCCGTCGACGTGCTGATCGTGATCAACTCGTCCGAAGAGAAATCGACGCCGTACAGCGTGCTGGTGGTCGTGTCGTAAGCCAGGCTCCCGACCGCGTCGAAGTCGACGCCGAGGTCTCCCACTTCGGTAGCCTCTCCGGTGGACGTGTCGATGGTGACCAGCTTGTCCTGGATGGTATCCGTGCCATATAGCGTCCCGGATCCGTCGAAGGTGAGCCCCTGTACGTTATCGAAGGGACCGCCGAGCGCACCGATCGCGTTGCCGGCGCCGGTGATCAAATTGATGGTGATGAGCTAGTCCGTGGTGTTATCCACGGCATACATCGTGCCGCTGATCGCGTCCCAGGCCAGGCTGCGTACGCTCGTGAAACCGGAGCCGATGTTGCCGACAGTCGCACTCCCACCCGTGCCCGTGTCGATCGTGATCAGGCTATTTGCCGAATTCTCCACGCCGTACAGGA
>CAZISL010000089.1:0-7133 GCA_964541975.1 uncultured Chromatiaceae bacterium
TATGCGCCTCTCGCCTTCCTGTTCGCAAAACTGTTCGGCCTGGTCGGCGTGTTCGCGGCGGCCTGCACGGCGAACTTCATTGCCGGCGGCCTCGGCACTGCCTGGTTCCGCATGGTCTTCCGAGCCAAGATGGCCGACCATCAGCAAACCGCCGAGGCAACCGCCTGACGTCGGCCGGCTGGCCATCGAAAGGTTTGAAGGCCCGCTAAGTAGCGGGTTTAATGCGGGACGGCCATGAAGAAGATCGTCGCATTACTCGCGTTGCTGATTCTCGCCCCGTCTGCCGACGCGGGGGAAACGACACTGACGCTCGTCAGCAGCTGGAATCGCCAGCAGAACTTCACGAAGTTGTTCATGGATTACGTCGATGCCGTCAACGAGGCCGGCAAGGGCATCGTGCAGATAGACTTCCGTGGCGGACCGGAGGTCATTCCGCAACGGCAGTTGCTGTATGCGCTTCGGCGCGGCGTCATCGACCTCGCCTTCGGTGGCATCACGTACTACCGCGGCGTATTGCCCGAGGGTGATGCGATCTTCGCTTCCACGATCACGCCGATGGAGGCACGTACCAACGGCGCGCTGGACGCGCTGCAACCTTACTGGCGCGACCGGATCAACGCGCGGCTGATCGGCTGGATGCAATCAGGCGTCGGCGTAAATTTCTACCTCGCGGCGGAACCGCAATTCGGCCCCGACGGCATGCCGGACCTGACCGGACTGAAGATCCGTACATCACCGTCCAACCGCGAGATCCTGACCCGCCTCGGCGGACGCGCGGTGCAGATTGCCGTGAAGGAGATCTACACGGCCTTGCAGCGTGGCACGGTCGACGGCCTCGTCTTCACAACGACGGGCGTTCCGGACCTCGGCATCGACCGCTTCATCCACTATCGCATCGACCCGGCATTCCTCCAGCTCGCGATATGCCTGCAGATCAATCTCGACACGTGGAATGCGCTGGACCCGGCGGCCCGGAAAATCCTGGAAGAACAGGCCGCGATCTACGAACGTGAAAGCCGCGCCGAATTTTTTGCCCTGCAGGACCGCGAGCTGCAAGTGCTGCGCGAGCGGGGACTGAACGCGGTGCCCGTCGCGAACGGCGATGCGTACCGGGCACTTGCTCATGATGTGGTCTGGGACCGGCTCGCCCGTCGCGCACCCGAATCCGCCGACAAGCTGCGTCCGCTGTTCTATCCCGCCGCGCCATGAGCACGTACTACGACAGGTTTATCGACGGCCTGGCAACACTCGCCGGAATGGTCATCGCCGCCGCCTGCCTGCTGATCGCGTACGACGTCGTCGCCCGGAACATCGGCATGCAGCCGCCGGCTTCGACCGTCGCGCTGACCGAATACGCGATGCTGTACTTCACGATGGCCGCCGCGCCGTACCTCGTGCGCAACAAGGGCCACATCGTGGTGGAAGTCGTCTACCAGCGTCTCCCCGATGCGATGCAACGCAGGCTGGATATCGCCATCCTGCTGCTGTGCGCGCTGGTCTCCGGAATCATTGCGGCGCTGTCGGGATTCCTGCTAATCGAGGCTGCCGCGAATGCGGAGATCGAGATTCGCTCGCTCGACGCGCCGCGCTGGGTCCTGTTTCTGCCCCTGGTGGTCGGTTTCGCGTTGATGGCAGTCGAGTTCCTGCGACTGCTCGCGCGCGGCGATTCCGTATTCACATCGCAGACCGAGCGACAAGAGAGCTTCTGATGTCGATGCTGGGCACCGGGGGGCTGATCTTCGCGCTGGTCATGACACTGATGGCGCTTGGCGTCCCGGTGGCCTTCGCGTTCCTGAGCGCGAATCTGCTCGGCGCATTCTTATTGATGGGCGGCTGGGCCGGACTCGTGCAGGTCGTCGACAATTCGACCAGCCTGATCACGTCGTTCACGCTCGTCGCCGTGCCGATGTTCGTGCTGATGGGGGCGCTGTTGTTCCACAGTGGGCTCGCCCTGCGCGTGTTCGACGCTCTGGATGCGCTATTCGGTCGGATTCCGGCGCGACTCAGCTACCTGACCGTCGCCGGCGGCGCGACGTTCTCGACACTGACTGGCTCGACGATGGCGAACACGGCGATGCTCGGGTCGCTGATGGTTCCCGAGATGAACCGCCGGGGTTATGCGACGCACATGTCGATTGGCCCGATCATCGGCACCGGTGGCCTGGCGATGCTGATCCCACCATCGTCCCTGGGAGTCCTGCTCGGCAGCCTCGCACGCATCGACATCGGCGCGCTGCTGATCGCCGGACTGCTGCCAGGGCTGATACTCGCCGCACTCTACTGTGCGGTTATCTACCTGCAAGCCCGGCTGCGACCCGACAGCGCGCCCGCCTACGACGTGGAGTCAGTCAGCCTGAGGCGAAAACTGCGTCTGTTCGCGACGAACATCCTGCCGCTCGGATTCGTCATCTTTTCCGTCGTTGGTTTCATCCTGCTCGGTCTCGCCACGCCTTCCGAAGCGGCGGCGTTCGGCGCGTTGTCCGTCGCGGCACTCGCGGCGGCGTTTCGCTGCCTGACCGTCGAAGCATTGCGACGCTCGTTGCTCAGCACGGTCAGCGTGACCGGCATGGTGTTCCTGCTGATCATCAGCTCGTCGGTATTCAGCCAGTTGCTGGCGTTCTCCGGCGCGAGCGGCGCGGTCATCGACTGGGCCGTCGGCATCGACACCGGGCCACTACCCAAGCTGCTGCTGATGTTCGGCGTGCTGCTCGTCCTCGGCATGTTCATGGATCAGATCTCGATCCTGCTGATTACCATCCCGGTGTTCTTCCCGCTGGCGAACGCGCTGGGTTTCGACATCGTCTGGTTCGGCGTCGTCGTGTTGCTGGCCCTGGAGATGAGCCTGACGACGCCGCCCTTCGGCCTGCTGCTCTTCCTGATGCTGGGCGTCGCGCCGAAGGGAACGACGCTGCCACAGGTCGCGCTCGCGGCGACACCTTACCTGGTCAGTGATGCACTGCTGCTCGTGGTGCTGATCGCGTTCCCGGCAGTCGCGTTGTACCTGCCGCAATTCCTGTAGGCGCAAAGACCGATCAACTTTCCTGCAGGATATCCTTCATCAGGCTGCGCATGTCTTCCGGGTAGGTCCAAGCCTCGGGCACGAGGTTGTCGTGGAGCCAGCTCATGATCGGCTCGCGATCTTCGTTCCCCGGCGGTGGTATGAACTCTTCGAGCCGTTCGCAGATGCGTCGCGATTCAGAGGGATCGACGCGAATCTGGCGCTCGGTCATGATCTTGTGGCGCGGCACGCTCTCGTACGCGTACTCGAAGATCGCTTCTAGAAGCAGTGCCGAACGAGCACTGGTCCTCTGCGAACGCGGCAGCGAGATGTATCCGTCGAAGCATCGCTGCGCACGATACTTACGCAATGACGTGATGTTTTTCTTCTTCATTTCCCCTGACTGAAGAATTATTGTTTTTGTTACGACTCGAATATAGCTCACAAAGCGACAACGCGGAAATCGGCGGTAATATGTTAAGCACCATTCCAGTGATGCAGCACAGCGCGAAGTAATGCCGGACAGCGGACAGTTTTTCGAACTCAGCGTACCGACCGACGATATTCGGGAATCGCTCGAGTTTTACCTGCGCCTGGGTTTCACGGAGATTCCCGTCAACGATATCCGCGACCACTACTACGCGGCCGTCAGCGACGGACGAGTGGCGATCGGGCTGCATACGGCCGGTTACGAGGAGATCGCGTTGTCATTCGTCTGGCCGAACGTCGCGCGCCAAGTGCGGGAATACGAGGAGGCCGGCTACGAGTTCACGTTCGTCGAACTCGGTATCGACGAGTTCCACGAGGCCGAACTCCCCAGCCCGGATGGACATGCGCTGCGCATTACCGAAGCGCGGACGTTCTCGCGAGGAAGTTTCGCGGGCGCGGATGCGACGAAGATCGGCCGGGTCGCGGAGGTCTCGCTGCGATGCGACGATTTGCGGGCATCGGCGGCGTTCTGGCAGGTCGCGGGCCTGGATGCCGAGGAAGATGCGGAAGACGAAGACGACTTCATGACGCTGAGCGCGCCGGGCATCGTCGTCGGCCTGCGTGACGACCTGCGCTGGCAAGACCCGTTGCTGCGATTCAGGTCTGAAGACCTGCAGGAAACGCTCGCGGCGCTCGACCGGGCCGGCGTGAAACACAAGCGACATTCCGACGGGCGCATCATCGTGACACCGGAGGGCGTCCGGCTATTCGTGATCGGCGACGAATTTATGTAGTGGCAAGTGTAATAGCTCAGATCTGACCGTGCAGACGGTGTCAGATTGAATGGCGTTTTGATGTCCGCTTTCCGGCCAACTTCGGTCACGCGAAATGGCGTCTGAACGCGACCCGGAACTTCCGGGTTCGGCCAATTACGGACATTCGCTGCGATGTCGCAGCCACCCGAATAGGCTTAATGCGGACCCAAATAACCACGCGGCGGCGGGTACAGGGATCGGCGAGGCTGAAATTGAGCCGCCAACAATATTATGGGTGTCGCTATCAATGCCGTTTTCCAAGGATTCGCTGGAAACGACGTTTGGATCGATGGAAATCGAGCCACCGAGAGCAGTGAGCGGCGCGTCGAATTCGACAAGCATTGTGCGCTGACAAGAGCTTATGCAATCGGAAACGGGATCAGAACTTATGAACTCTTCGATGAAGACGAGCCTATCGTCTGTAGAAAAACCAATGACAACCGGATTGATGTATGTGTATGGATTCGAGTCAAGGGGCCCGTACACCTGAGAACTCGCAAAACCCGTCACTGTGATGGCGATATTGGAGTATTTATTTGTGGCGACATCGTAATCGAACATACCGACCGCTCTAGCGCCATCGTCAAATGTGACGTCATTAAGAGTCCAAGTGAGCGCTGCGCTCCAAGATGTTGATGCCATCAGAAATGCACCGAGCGCACCGACAAAACGGCTGGTAATTCCCCTCATGATGAAACCCATGCGTGCCTCATCCAGCCGAGGAAGCCGAGGGCGGAGCCGAAGAGCCATGCGGCGGCAGGGATGGGGACTATCGCGGATATGCTAAGCGAGTCTGCAACATAGGTAATCATTTCGCCTTGCGGCCCTTCTACAGACCAAAATGTCGGACTAATGTAGGTCGCTTCGGCAAGTTCCGCGGGCGACGGCAACGCCATGTAGGGCCGTGCCAACAAAGTGCCGTTCGGGAGCGCAGCGTCTTCGTCTTTCGGAAAACCAGCCGCTACAAATCTTGTCGCGCCCAACTCAGGTAGATCATCAATTGTTTCCATCAACAACTGAAACGTGCTTGCCGTATCAGTGTTCAGAGGAGACGTATTGGAAGTCATAAACATGAACTGGTAGTCAGTGTAAGAGGGGTAATCCCCATGACCTACCGTAGAGTCGATGTCATTCGCACCATCAGGTCTATTAGTAACCTCAAATCTACCGCCTGATGCCTGACCATCGAGCAAACCAAATTGAGCGGAGGTGCTGGGGCCGGGAGTCTGCGGCGGAATGGGTCCTCTGCTAAGTACGTGGAATGGATCGAGACTAGTATCGGTCGATATGCTGTACGTCAACGATGCCCCATCCAGCTGCAAGATATCCTGTGTCCCGGGAGGATTAAGGCTCCACAGACTGATAGTTCCCTCGACCACGTAGGTGATTGGGGCTGCGCTTGCGCCAAATGCCAAAAGGCTTAGCGTGAACGCGGCTGTAAACTTCTTCATATTTATTCTCAGAGTCAAAGCTATTGACGAATTTCGATTGCGCCAACGAGACACGTCTTTAAAAAATTATACTGGAACAGTCATATTTCATGCGGCTTGGGCTTACATAACTGGCGTCATGGTACTCAAACTGCTCACAGCACATGACCGCTTCGGGACGGAAGCCGACATCGCCGCTGGATCGCAGCGAATGGCGGCTTTCGGGCTGCGGTTTCAACCGATCGACGCAACACACTCAGAAAATTTCTCAGCGGGTGAATAATACCCCAGTGTTTTTCTCGGTCGCTCATTGAGCTGTCTGGCGACGGCATTGAGTTTGTTCTGATGAATACCCGATAGGTCCATTCCTTTGGGGAAGTACTGTCGTAAGAGGCCGTTGGTGTTCTCGTTCGTACCGCGTTGCCACGGACTCTTCGGGTCACAGAAAAAAACCTGGATCTCAGTGTCCAGCGTGAATCGTTGATGACCTTTCATCTCCGTACCGCGATCCCACGTCAGGGACTTGTAGAGTTCTCGCGGTAACTTGTGTGCCTGCTTTATCAGCGCATTGACCACCGTTTCCGTGTCAATCCTATCCACTTTGACGAGCATCACGTAACGCGTGCTGCGCTCGACCAGCGTGGCGATTTGGCTCTTGTTGGCACCAATGATCAGGTCACCTTCCCAGTGACCCGGCACGGCACGATCCTTGGCTTCGGGCGGGCGCTCACGGATCGACACTGCATCGATGATCCGACCCTGCTTACGGCCCTTGTGAGAGTGACCCCGCGGGTAGCGTATGACGCGCTTGCGCCGCAGATGCGCCAAAAGCTCCTTCTTCAGCGCCCCGCGGGCCTGAATGAACAGCGTTTTATAGATGGTCTCGTGTGACACCCACAGGTTCTCATCATCCGGATATCGACGCTTCAGCCAGCCGGCAATCTGTTGCGGCGCCCACAGCCGTTGCAGCTGCCCGGCCACCCGCCGGGCCAGCGCCGGATGACTGGCCAGCTTACAGACCTTAGGCCGGCGCGCTCGACCCCAGGCGGCCTGATCCGCCTGATGAGCCCGGTAACCGCCTCGACCTCCATTGCGGGTGAGCTCGCGGCTGATCGTCGAGGGCGAACGCCCGAGTCGCAGCGCGATCGATCGCAACGTACGCCCTGCTGCGATACCGCGGGAAATCTCTTCGCGCTCGGCCAAACTTAGCGATCGACTCGAGCGAGTACGACGTCGGGGGCGAACCCCACCGCTGCGAGCAATGATCCCGTTGACGCTAGAATGATGCCGATCAAACAGCCGTGCGATCTCCGTCATCGAATCGCCTTCCTGCCAGCGATCCCACATCTGCTGCTTCTGCTCCTCTGTGTAGTAAATCCTCTTCCGATGCTTCATCTCCAACACCTCCGTGACCTATAGTCACAGTCTAGGTGTTGCGTTCACCGGTTGAATCCACAGGCG
>CAZISL010000090.1:0-7128 GCA_964541975.1 uncultured Chromatiaceae bacterium
ACGCCTGTTGCAGGTCGTCACCGGGCTATGGATCGGTACCGTAAAGGTTCGACTGCGTGCGGTCGAACCCCTCGACGCGAACGAAGGGGCTGCTTCGGCCGTCGCGGAATGAAGTGAGTGGTCCGCCCGAACGAGATCAGGTTTGATCAGCATCGACGATCCGGGTCCATCTGGCCGATAAGAGGCTAGCCAACGAGAAAAAATCAGAGACTCTGCCGGTCGATGGATAACCTCAGCTGACCGTCACGTTCGACATCGCAGCGCCGACCGCCTCGATATCCCATGGCGTCGTCACCTTGATGTTGTCATAGGTCGACTCGACGAGGCGGATCCGATAACCGAGTTCGAGCGCCGTGTCACTCGTGGTCTCTCCGGCCGCTCCCCGTTCCCGCTGCGTCTGCAGCAAATGCGCGAATACGTCGGCACGATAGATCAGCGGATCGCAGTTGTAGACGAGGCTCGCGCGCTTCAGCACGCGCTGCACGAGCTCGCCCGATCTCTCGAAGACCGTGCGGGTATCCGGCACGCAGGCCTGGACGGCATCGAAACCCGCCATGGCTTCGATACATTCGCGCACGTATGACGCCCGAGTATTCGGTGAAGCCGCATTGTGGACGATGATCATGTCATCGTGATCGAAAGCATCGAGGGGACCCAACGCCGCTGCCGCGTTTCCGACCGATGCCTGCCGCGTGGCCCCGCCGTCGACGAGCTCGACCGCATCGGTGAGCCCGTACCGCTCGAGGTCTTCACGCATGCGATCCGAGAATTCCGGGCTCGACGTCAGGACAATGCGATCGATCTCGGGTATTGACGCGTAGGTCACCACGCTATGGATAAACAGCGGCTTGCCGGCGACGTCGCTGAACTGCTTCGGCAATTGATCACTGCCGAAGCGCACGCCCTTGCCGGCGGCGAGAATCAGAGCCGCAATCATCGAGTTCCCAGCTTGCGGGCGCGCGCATTGGTGGACATGAACCACTCAATCGTATCGGTCAGTCCTTCGCGCACCTGGTAACGGGGCCGATAGCCGAACTGATCGGCCGTCAGCTCGAGGCAAGCGTGGGAACGTGTCAGTGTTTCTGGACCCGGCGTTCGAAAACTGATCGGCAAATCGTAGCCGACGATGTCCGAACCATATTCCGCCAATTGGGCCAGCGATATTGCCTCGCCGCTGCCGGCGTTCATGATCGTCACAGGACTTCGCGACGCACCGGTGATGGCGGCGACCGACAATCGCGTGACGTCATCAATGTGCACGAAGTCACGAATATAATCCCTTTCACCCGGAAGGTCGACGCGACGCTCGCCGAGCAGACTCTCCAGCACCATGCCCACATAACCGCTACCGAGATTCTGGCCGGGACCGTAGACGGAGAACGGCCGGATGATCACGACTTCGATATCGGCGGCGGCCTGATTCATGCGCAGGTGATGCTCCCCGGCCAGCTTGCTCAGCGCATAAGTCTCCTTCGGCTCGAGTGCGTCGTACTCTGCGGACGGCAGTTCGTTCGGATCACCATAAACCTTGGCGCTCGACATGAAAACGAAACGTCGCGCGCCCGCTTTCAGCGCACCGTTGAAAAGATTAATCGTACCTTTCACATTGATCGCAATAGCTGCCAGCGGGTCCCGGTGCACTTGCTGGGCCTGGTGAATCGCCGCGCCATGAACGACGACGTCGACGCCTTCACACGCCGCCACGCAATCCGCCGAACTCAACACGCTACCCTGACAATAGTCACTGTCCCGCGGCCCGCTGTCGCGAACATCCATCAGCCGCACGTCGTGGCCTTCGGCCTGAAGTCGCGCAGCTGCGGCACAGCCCAGGAATCCGAGGCCACCCGTAATCATTACCCGCATAGTCAAATCACCTCAACTGGTCGCCGACTTCGTCAGCCGGCCGGCAGCGCTGCCGGTCACCGATGGCACGAACCGTTCGATAATCGCCTGATAGGTTCGTTCGCTGGCTCCGGCGTCGCGGTAGGTATGCAATCGCGACAGGACCGCGTCGTAACGCTCCGTCCACTCGCCCAACCCGTGCTCCACCGCCGCGGCAATCGCGGTCTCGAGCTCGTCCAGAGTTTTCGCCTTCGGACCCGGCGTGATCTCCTCAAAGTTGTAGTAGAAACTTCGCGAGTGCCGCAGGTACTCATCGATATCCGGCACGAAGAAGATGACCGGTTTCTCGGTAAGCACGAAATCGAAAACGACACTCGAATAGTCACTGATCAGCCCGGCCGCGACAGGGAATACCTCACTTGCATCGATCGCCGGATCGAGCAGTCGAAGATTTCCCTCCGGATCCGGTACGAATGATTTCTGGCGCAGGCCGTCGACAAAGTGCAGCTTGACGAACAGCATGATCCCGCGCCGCGCCGCCATCTGCTCCAGCTCCCTCAGCGGGAAATCGAAACGCGAATCGTCGTCGCGAAACGTGGGCATGTACAAAAACACCGGTAACTCGCGGCTGCGCGCTTCGGTGATCAGGGGCCGAATGCGCTCGTCGATGTCCTCCGCGCCTGCCGACAGCAGGACGTCATTCCGTGGAAACCCGGTTATCACAATCCGGCTGGCATCCACGTCGTAATACGCCTGCCCCTGCGCGGCATGGTCCGGCGACGTGGCGATCATCAGATCAGGGCGCACGAGATGCCACGGCAACAGATAACCCCAGAACACACGCTGCCACAGGCTGCCGTGAAACAGTTGATACAGGCGATGCCCGGGATGCTCGATCGCGCGCTCCACTTTCTTGATACCGACTCCGTGACGAAGCAAAACCTTCTTCGCGCCACGCGACAGCCAGTGATTGACGTCTTTGGTCAACCCGTCAAATACGAATACGCCTGCCGTCAGGCATGCGAGCATTCCGCGCGGTGACCACGGTGCGTGAGCAACGCATCCGCGTTCCGCCAGCGCCCGAAGGACACCGCGATCGTGGCTGATCCACACCGCCTTAATGCCCGACTGATCCTGGCTCAGAACGTGCTCGAATAACGCCGCCGAATTGTCCGCGAAGCGTTTACCGCTCCAGCTACCGAAAACCCATCGACGCGGCGAGCGCGGCGTGAAGCCCGACAGGAAATACAGAGCAAACATAAAGGGACGCAGCACTACGCCCAGCAGCGTCTTGAAATCGACGATCACGAGCAGCAAGCCTCCGGCGCCGATCGGCCACGCCGCGCCAGCGCGCCCGTCGCCCTGGTCTCGACCGAATAGATACTGGTTCGCGCACAGATATAGAGTGTGCTGCCGTCGCTATCGCCAAAGGCAATGTTGGCCGGTCGTTCCGGCAAGGGGATGCTTCCGACGCGCTGACCACCGGCAGAAAAGATCTCCACGCCGTCCATGCACGCCACCCACACGTTGCCCGCGGTATCCACGCAGACTCCGTCGGGCCGCTCGCAGTCGCAAAATTTCCGGTCGTCCGACAGAGTCCCGTCGGGCCCCACCGAGAATCGGCGCAGGTGACCTCTTTCCGTATCCGCGACGTACAGTGTTGCTTCGTCCGGCGATAACGCCAGGCCGTTCGGCTTATCGAAGCGATCGTTCAGCAGCATTGGATCCGGGCTGTCAGATTCCACACAAAAGACGCCTTGGAATTCAAGTTCGCGATCCTCCTCGGCGACGCCGTAAGGCGGATCGGTAAAAAATATCAGGCCGTCGCTGCGCACCGCGACGTCGTTGGGGCTATTGAGTCGCTTGCCGTCGTAACGATCGACGAGACGCTGCGCCGCGTCCCTGCCCTCGAATCGGCTGACGCAGCGGTTCTCGTGCTCACAGCTGACCAGCATGCCGCTCGGCTCGAGCGCATTTCCGTTGGACTTGCCGCTGGGCTCACGAACGATGCCCGTCCGTCCGTCCGCAAACCAGCACAGCCGACTCGCCGGAATATCGCTAAAAATCAGTGCACCTGACCGCGCACCTGTCCCCGCCAGAAACGGCGAACTTTCGTCAACCCAAACCGGGCCCTCGAGAAATTCAAACCCCGTGCAGACAATTTTCGGTTTCGCGAAGAAGCTCATCCCGTTTCTGGTGATCCTTATTATTATTGGCAGCAGTCGCGGCGGTTCGACGTGTCGGCGCGCGCCGAGGTTCTCTATTATCGGTGTGTTTATCTACAGGTCCCGGCGATTTTACATAATGGGAAAATTGTTCCGCCATATGGAAGACCGTTTCGTTAGAATGCCGGTGTAACACGCGCGGCAAAAAAATTCTGTGCGCACATCGTATTTTCGCGACTTAGTGCACCGACCGAAACCATTCGAACCGCCGAGCCACACAACTATGCCCGAATCACTCACACGGAAGCGAGCCGCATGGTTAGTAGTACTAACAACAATCCGGAGTTGCGCGACGGAACGCCTACTCACGAAGCCTACCTCTCATCGAGTATCGTAGTTGGCCTGACGGCGTTGGCCGAGGCTCTGACGGTGATTGGCGCGGGCCTGTTAATCCACGCGCTGTATGTCGTCGACGAGCCCGAAAAAGTCACGCTGTATTACGCGGCCATAGGCATTTTCACGCTATTAATGCTCCAGGCGTTCCACACGCTTGGTCTTTACCGGTTCGGCAAGATTCTCACGCCTTATCAGCAAATCGCCAAGATCGTCGGCGTCTGTCTGCTGCTGTTACTGCTGATGACGACCGGCGCGTTTGCACTGAAAATTTCCGAGGACTACTCGCGTGTATGGGCGTTCACGTGGCTCGCGAGCACCATGGTCGGGTTGATCGTGGTTCGCTTCGCGGCGGCGGCGATCGTGCGCCAGCTGGCGACCGCCAGGAAATTGGGACGTAACATCGTCATCTATGGCGGCAGTGAACAGGGCCACCGGCTGATCAAGCATATCGAGGGACTGCACGAGCCATGGAACCGGATCGTGGCGGTCTTCGATGACCGCGCCGAGAGGATCGGACCATTCGTCGGCGGTCATCGGATCCTCGGCGGGGTTGACGCGATGGACAACTGGTGTCGCAGGCACCGGGTGGACGAAGTCCTGATCGCGCTGCCGCTGGCCGCTCAGGATCGAATTCTGCAGCTGGTTCGCCTGCTCGACGCCCTGCCGATCAATATGCGCCTGAGCCCGGAATTTTCGAGTCACGACCTGCTTCTGCGGCGCGCAACGAATCAGTACAGCGTGCCCATGCTCAGGCTGCTCGACAAGCCCGTGACCGGCTGGGGTGCGATTTCCAAGCGCATACTCGATTTCAGCGTGGCGGCAACGGTCGCCATTATCGGCGCGCCATTCCTGCTGCTCGTCGCCCTGTGTATCAAACTCGACAGCCCGGGTCCGGTGTTTTTTCGCCAGCCGCGATACGGCTTCAATCATCAAGTGCTCGACGTATTCAAGTTTCGCACGATGTATGTGGATCAGACGGATACGAACGCGGATACGCTGACTCGTAAAGGCGATCCGCGCGTGACGCGAGTCGGCGCTTTTCTGCGCCGCTTCAGCATCGACGAGCTACCGCAGATCTTCAACGTGCTGAGCGGAACGATGTCGATCGTCGGTCCCCGACCGCACGCGATGCACGCCAAGGCCGGTAACGTTCTCTACGAAGATGTCATCGATCAATACGCGGTGCGCCACAAGGTCAAGCCGGGAATTACGGGTTGGGCGCAGGTCAACGGATGGCGCGGTGAAACTCGTGACGAGGCCGACCTGCTTGGTCGGCTGGAACACGACCTGTACTACATCGACAACTGGTCTCTGCTGCTCGATGCCAGCATCATGCTGCGCACGATCTTCGCCGTGATGCGCGGCGAAAACAGCTACTAATCCGTTCACCCGGCCGCGGCGCAGTCCGCCGGACACAGCTACCGCCTATCAATCATCCAGGTCCCTGCATTCCTTCTTGTTGTTCTTCAATGGGTCGGTGCCCTGCTCGATCTCGACGCCGTCGTCGAAACAGTCGCCATCGGTATTCTCATCGAGCGGGTCCGTCCCGTGGATGTTGACTTCGTCACCATCGTTCAGACCATCGTCGTCGCTGTCCGGATCGTTCGGATCCGTACCCAATGCGATCTCCTCATCCTCAAAGAGACCATCGTTGTCGTCATCGGCATACACGCGGATACGGACGGTGTCGGGATCACTGTCGACGCTACCATCGTTGACGATGAGCTGCACCACGTAAAGCCCCCCGAGGTCGGGCTCGAACCGCGGTCGACTGTCTCCGGCATCATCAAACGTGGCGGCACTGTCGGCCGGTGTGACGGTGAACGACCACCTGAACGTCAGGTCGTCGAAGTCGGCATCGCTGGAATCCCGGCCATCCAGCCGCACGCGATCGCCGACACGGGCCTCCTGGTCGCCACCGGCATCGGCCACCGGCGGACTATTGATAGTCGTGACATTGACCGTGTCGGGCGCACTGTCCAGATCGCCGTCGTTGACGACCAGTTGCGCCACGTACGTGCCCGGCCGGTCTACCGTGAACGCCGGTTGCATGGCCGTCGGATCCGCGAGTGCCGCGTTACTGTCTTGCGGAACGCTGATCAACGCCCATTGAAAACTCAACGAGTCGTTGTCGGCGTCGCTGGAGGCGCTGCCGTCCAGCATGACGATCTCACCGACAAAAGCGCTTTGATCTTCGCCGGCATCGGCCACCGGGACCGCGTTCAGCGTCGTGATCAGCACGACGTCGGGATCGCTCTCTATCGTTCCATCGCTGACAATCAGCCGGGCCTCGTATCGACCCCGCACATCGACCGAAAACGTCGGTTGCACGACGTCGGTTGCGGACAAGGCCGCAGTGCTTCCGGCAGGCACCCTGCTCAGCGACCAGCTGTAGCTCAGGCGGTCACCGTCCACATCGCTCGAGCTGCTGCCGTCCAGGGTTACCGTCGCGCCGACCGCGATGCTCTGATCCGGGCCGGCATCGGCGACCGGCGCGCTGTTACGGGTGTTAATGGTCACGCTGTCGACGCCGCTATCGATCTCACCGTCGTTGACGATGAGATCGGCGATGTAGCTGCCCGGAACGTCGGCCACGAAAGTCGGCATTAGCGCCGTCGGGTCGGAAAGCGCGGCAACGCTGCCGACCGGAACCATCGTCAGCGACCAGGCATAAGTAAGGGGATCACCGTCAATGTCACTTGAGTCAGTGCCATCGAGTTTCACC
>CAZISL010000091.1:0-20903 GCA_964541975.1 uncultured Chromatiaceae bacterium
AAGGTGCACCAGCGCGCGCACCCCGTCATGGTCGCGCAAACCGAGCTCAAACGTGCCGACGATCGTGAATTCCCGGAGTACGGTGTCGAGACCTCGACCGGCCTGCTTGCGTGGCGCCATGACGGTCAGGACGTCGCCCGATCGCAGCCCCAGCTTCAGAGCGAGGGCCCGACCCAGAATTATCCCCCGCGCGCCAGGCTGCAGGTCCGACAACGCTCCATCGCGCATGTGGCGGCTCACTTCAGAAATTTCGCTTTCGAGTTCCGGCAATACGCCGGTCAGCATCGCGCCCGCCAGCGTCCGGCCACTCGACAACATCACTTCAAGCTCAATGAATGGCGCGGCGGCGACGAATCCGTCGCGGGCAGACGCTTCGTCAACGATATCCCGCCACGCGACGACCTCGGAGGAAGGTTCGACTGACGCATGGCCGGAAAGGCTCAGCAAGCGCGCCCGAAGTTCGCTTTCGAAGCCATTCATGACCGACAGGACGACGATCAACGCCGCGACGCCGAGCGCGACACCAATCACTGAAGCAATGCTGACGAAAGACGCGAACTGATTCGCGCGCTGCGCGCGCAGGTAACGCAGACCCACGAAAGCCGCCACCGGACGCATCATCGGCGCATCTCAGAAATGTCGTGACATAATGGCATCCCGCAGGAGATCGGCGGATACACCATTTCCGGAATCATGTCCATAGAGCAAGTAGTTTCTCTGCCAGAACGGGCAAGGTAGTATCCTCGCAGTATACCTTGGGAGGTGGACATGATTCGTCTAGGCTTAATGTCGATCGCACTCGCGGCGGTCATGACGCTCGCAACCCCCGTGCAGGCACAGGCTGACACGCTGGTTATCGAAAACGTGGATCAGGCTGCCGCCACGACCGGCGTCCGGCCCAATCGCGGCATGAGTATGAAGACGGTCGAATCCCGCTGGGGATCGCCGTCGACGAAACGCGGCGCGATCGGTGATCCGCCGATCACGCGCTGGGAGTATCCTAGCTTCGTCGTGTACTTCGAGTACCGCAACGTCATTCACGCGGTCAAGACCGACCTCTAGCACCGAAATTCTCGACGGCTATTTCAGGAGCACTCGCCGCGGTTGGCGGCGGGTGCTTTTTCGTGTGCGTGTGGGATAATCCCGCGCTCCGATCGCAGCCCACCCATCATTACCCTTCCTGCCCATGCCGGCGACCCTAATCAATCCCTCGGTCGAACTGCCGACCCAAACCGGCGACTCGCTGCGCCTTGGCAAGGCGTATGGCGCCGGCGCGGCGCTCGCCGTGGCCGAGATCTTCGAGCGCGCAGCAGAAACCGGCCGCTTCGTGCTGGTGCTGACCGACAGCGTCGCCGCGGCGGAGTCCCTCGCCAGCGCAACGGGCTTTTTCAGTGGCGACGAGACGACGACCGCGCTGTTCCCTGACCTCGAGACCCTGCCCTACGACAACTTCAGCCCGCATCAGGACCTCATTTCAACGCGCCTGCGGATCCTGCGCGACCTGCCAACGGGCCAGTGCCCAGCGCTTATCGCCGCCATGCCCAGCCTCCTGCCGCGGCTGCCGCCGCGCGATTACCTGGTCGAGCGCGGCATCCGCATCCGGACCGGCCAGGCGCTGTCGCAGGAAGCGTTTCGCGAACAACTCGACGACGCCGGCTACCAGCGCGTGTCGCAGGTCGGCCTGCACGGCGAGTATGCCGTGCGGGGGTCACTGGTCGACTTCTATCCGACCGGGCATCGGCAACCGCTGCGCGTCGATTTTTTCGACGAAGAGGTCGAGTCGCTCCGTGAATTCGATCCCGACTCACAGATCACGACCGGCCGCATCGATGCGATCGACACGTTGCCCGCACGGGAGATTCCGATCGACGCAGAGTCGGTCACCGCGTTTCGTCGACGGTACCGACAGCGCTTCGAAGGCAATCCCTCCAAATCGCTGATCTATCGCGAAGTGACGGAGCGGCGCCTGCCGGGCGGTGTCGAGAACTTCCTGCCGCTGTTCTTCGATGTGACTTCATCGCTGTGGGAGTTCCTGCCGCAAGATACATTGATCGTGCGTTACGGTGAACTCGATGCGGCTCTGCAAGCGGCATGGCAACAAGTTCTGGACCGCTTCGAACAGGCCCGGCTCGACCCGGAGCAACCCGTGCTGGATCCGGCGGAACTGTTCTGGGTGCCGGATGCCCATGCGGCCGCGATCGGCGAATGCCCGACGATATCGATCGATACCTATGAGATCCCTGCCGAAGAATTAGATGACCGGACGCTGAATCTCGACGTAGCAGCAGCGCCGGGCATGCTCATCAATCGGCGCGAAGAAGAACCGTCGCGGCGACTGCGCGAGTACCTGTCCGACCGGCCGGGCCGCATCCTGTTTGCCGCGGAATCGGCCGGCCGTCGCGAAATGCTGCTGGATATCCTGCGCCAGGAACACGCGTCTCCCGTTGCAACGAGCAGCTGGCACGAATTCTTCGACGGCGTCGACACGACCGTCGTCAGCATCGCGCCGCTCGACAAGGGCGTCGTCCTGACGCGCAACGATGTCGCGATCATCACCGAACTCGAGCTGTTCGGCGACCAACCCAAGCGCCGGCGCCGCCATCGCCGTATCCGTGACCCCGAAGCGCTGATTAGCGATCTGACCGATCTGCATCCCGGCTCACCGGTCGTGCATGCCGAACATGGCGTCGGCCGGTACGTCGGCCTGACGAACCTGGCGATCGATGACACACCGACGGAATTCCTGACGCTCGAATACGCGGGCGGGGACCGGCTGCACGTCCCGGTCGCATCGCTGCACCTGATTTCCCGCTATACCGGCGCGTCACCCGACCAGGCGCCCCTGCATCGCCTGGGCTCTGACCAGTGGGCCAAAGCGCGTCGTAAGGCGGCCGAAAAGATACGCGACGTGGCGGCGGAACTACTCGAGCTGTATTCGAAACGCGCGGCACGACCGGGCAACAGCTTCAATCTCGACCAGGTGGACTACGAACGGTTCGCCGACGGATTTCCGTTCGAGCCGACCGAGGACCAGGCCAAAGCAATCGAGGACGTGGTCGGCGATCTCGTGGCCTCGAATCCGATGGACCGGCTAGTGTGCGGAGACGTCGGTTTCGGCAAGACCGAGGTCGCGTTGCGCGCGGCGTTCGTCGCCGTCTCGGACGGCCGGCAGGCCGCCATCCTCGTCCCAACCACCCTGCTCGCCCAGCAGCACCATCAGACCTTCGTCGATCGATTCGCGGAGTGGCCGGTCAATGTCGCGACGCTGTCGCGCTTCCAGACTCAGAAAGAAGCCCGGCAGGTCATCGAGGGGCTCGAGTCGGGCCGCATCGACGTCGTCGTCGGAACCCACCGATTGTTGCAACGAAACGTCAAATTCAAGGACCTCGGGCTCGTGATCGTCGATGAAGAGCATCGCTTCGGCGTGCGCCATAAGGAACGCCTCAAGAGCCTCCGTACCGAGGTCGATATCCTGACGCTGACCGCTACGCCGATTCCGCGCACCCTGAACATGGCGCTGGGCAGCCTGCGTGAGCTTTCGCTGATCACGACGCCGCCAGATGCGCGCTTGTCCATCAAGACATTCGTCACACGCTGGAACGACGCGCTCATTCGCGAAGCATGCCAACGGGAACTGAAACGCGGCGGCCAGATCTACTTCGTGCACAATCGCATCGAGGACATTCAGAAGATCGCCGACCAGGTCGCGAATCTCGTACCCGAAGCCGGTGTGGAACTGGCGCACGGACAAATGCGCGAACACGATTTGGAACGGATCATGAGCGACTTCTATCATCGCCGGTTCCACATTCTCGTCTGCACCGCGATCATCGAGAGCGGTCTCGACGTTCCGTCGGCCAACACGATCATTATCAATCGCGCCGACCGCTTCGGTCTCGCCCAGCTGCATCAGCTGCGTGGACGGGTCGGTCGCTCCCACCACCAGGCGTTCGCCTACCTGCTGACGCCCGAGCGCGAGGCGATGACGGCCGACGCGCAGAAACGGCTGGAGGCAATCGAATCGCTGGAAGACCTGGGCGCCGGCTTCGTGCTTGCGACCCACGATCTCGAGATACGCGGCGCAGGCGAACTGCTCGGCGAGGGGCAGACGGGGCAGATCCAGGAAATCGGTTTCTCGCTGTACAACGAGATGTTGACTCGAACGGTCGCCGCTCTGCGGGAAGGACTCGAGCCGGATCCCGACGCCGATACCCACGCGGGTGCCGAGATCAATCTGCACGTGCCCGCACTACTGCCGGAAGATTATCTGCCGGACGTCCACCTGCGCCTCGTTCACTACAAGCGAATCGCAAGCGCCCGGGACGAGCGCGAGCTCGCGGATTTGCAGGTCGAGCTGATCGATCGCTTCGGCCTGCTGCCCGACGCGACGCGCAACCTGTTTCGCATCACGTCGATTCGACTGCTCGCGAACCCGCTCGGGATCAGTCGACTCGAACTCAGCGCACGCGGCGGTCTCGTCGAATTCGGGCCCAATACGGCCGTCGATCCCGGCGTACTCGTCCACCTGCTAGAATCCGAGCCTGACCGCTACCGCCTCGATCGGCAGCAGAGACTCAAGATCATGGATGAACTGGAAGAAAATGACCGCTTCGATTTCGCCGCCCGGCTGATTAAACGCCTCGGGGGCGAACGTGCGTCGGCGTAGCATGGTCAGGCGGTACCTGGCGCCGCTGGCGACCTTTGTCCTGCTGGCCGGCCCCGCCTCGGCGGCCGAAACGGAGGCAGAGCCATGGATGACGGACCGCTACGAGGTCGAGATCATCGTTTTTCGGCATCTGGACCAGGCGCGCAATACGCCCGAGCAACCGGCCGTCGCACAGATCGTCGCAGCCTCGCTGCCGAGTGTGTACAACGAGGCGACTGAAGCCCCGTACGTCACCGACCCGAATGCTGCGGATCCCATGATCGACGACCGGCCTCGCCCACCCGGCGTGACGTTCTACCTGCAGGAACTGCATCCGGAGTTTCCCGACTACGTCCCTCTCGACGACGGCAAACAGATGACCCGCGTCTACTCGCGGCTGGGCCAGCTAGATGCATACGCGCCGATGCTGCATCGCGCGTGGATTCAGGCCGCGCGACCCGCCGATGAGGCGACACCTGTTTACATACGCTCTGATGAGCTCGGCGATTTCAACGTGACGGGCACGATCAACCTCTTCAAGGAACGCTATGTTCACCTGAAACTCGACCTGCAACTGGCATCGGTGACGGAGCAGACGATGACGCCGAAGGCGGAAACGTGGCCGACTTTCGGCGACGTTTTCCCGACGCCGGAACCCGCGCAGGCTCCGCTGCAGGCGGAGGCGCCGGCCTACGAACTATCCGAATCGCGCCGGATCCGCGGCGACAACGCGCAGTACTTCGATCATCCACAATTTGGAGTCATCGCGAGAATCAGCGCAATCGAGCTCGAGGAAGAAGAGCCCGAAACGGAGTGAGTCAGCGACTCTGTCGCTTCAGATCGGCGCGCGTCCCCGCATCGGCGTCAGCCTCCGCGGCCGGATCGGGCCGGTTATCGATCAGCAATTGCTCGGCATTCTCCACCAAGTTATTGCATGCGGACGTCCACGCCGGGACTTCCGACGCATAGCCGCAGGAGATCGTAATATTCCTGGCAACGGGTGATTTTGGATGCGGTATCGCGAGGCTGCTGACCTTCTTGACGACCCGCTCGGCGAAATCTCTCACCTGCGTTTCGTCCGCCGTGCCGAGCACGACAGCGAATCGGTCGTCCCCGACGCGCGCCCCGAAGTCGCCCGCCCGACGCAGTGAGCCGCTGATCGCGTGAGCGACCTTGCGCAGCACGGAGTCCGTCGCGTGGCGACCGAGCGAATGCCGGTACTCTTCGAGGAAATCGACGCAAAACAGGACCACACCCAGGCGTCTCTGCTCGCGACGGGCGATCGCCCAGTCCCGATGCAGGATCTCGCTGAAGGCGTCCTTGTTGGGCACGCCGGTCGCCGAATCGGTGCGCTCGAGTCGCTTGATCTTCCGGCGAGCATCCTGCAACGCGTCGCGCAAAGCGGCTTCGGCGCCGGCCTCGTTCGAATCGGCCGCGCTCAGGACTGTCAGCAACCAGAATGCCGGCTTGCCCGGACGCTCGAACAGCGCCGTCTGGCGCACGTTCAAACGGATGGTGCCGCCCGCCTGCAGCCGCCAAGCCTGCTCGCAGGGTTCGTCGCCGTTCGGCAGCCAGTCCTCCGACCGCTCCGGCATGCGTCCGCTCTCGACCAGCGTGGAGAGCTTGCCGCCGATGACCTCGCCGGCATCCATGCCGGTCAGCGTCTCGAACGCGGTGTTGACATAAACGACCGGAAAATCCGCGGTCTTCGCGCTGACGATCACCAGTGCCTGGGACCCGCAATCCAGGGCCTGCCTGGCAATTTTTTTAGTGATATTAATCAATGACTTTTAAAGATAATTTAAAGCCTGATCGACCCTCGGTCAGGCCGCATTTCAGCCCAGCCTTTCCGGCCGACATCAGCAACACTCAGTTCCGGAAACTTGTTAAATATAGGCACCGCGCGGGCGCGCGTCTGTGATGCGGGTCACTTGAACGCCGTTTTTCTGGCGCGATATTTCAGAGCGCTTCGAGTACCCGGTTGACCTGAGCCATGCCCACGTCGAGGTAGCGCTGGATCTCGTCGTGGATTCCGGCTCCCTCCGGCGCGCGGCCGGCCGCCCAGTTCACGACCACGGCACAAATCGCGTAGTCCATCGAAACCTCCCTGGCCAGCGCCGCTTCCGGCAACGCGGTCATCCCGACGATGTCGCAACCGTCGCGATCCATGCGGTCGATTTCTGCCCGGCTTTCGAGGCGCGGGCCCTGTGTCACCCCGTAGACACCATCCGGATGGAAATCCAGCGACAGTCCGGCCGCCACCTCTCCCAGTCGACGATGGATCTCGCGACTGAACGGATGCGTAAATTCGATGTGTTGCAGCGGCTGCATCTGACCGTCGGAGAAGGTGTGTTCACGACCCCAGGTGTAGTCGATCAATTGATCCGGAAATACGAGACGCGCCGGGGACGCCCAGTCGGCGATCCCGCCGACCGCGTTCAGGCCGACGACGCAATCGAGTGCGGCTTCGTGCAACGCCCAGATATTGGCCCGGTAATTGACCAGATGCGGGGGAATCGAGCTGTCCAGCCCGTGCCGCGCGATGAAGCAGATCTGCGTATCACCCCTCTCCCAGGTCAACAGCGGACTCGACGTCTCGCCGTACGGCGTCCGCAGCGGCCACGCCGAATCGTTTCCGGCGCGCGCTGCAACCGCCAATGCGCCGGTCCCACCGATAATCCCGATTTTGCTCATGATTCTTCCCGCAGGGCGTAAATTGCCGGCAGGTGGCGCCAGCGATGCCGGTAATCCATGCCGCAACCAAATACGTAACGGTCGTCGACTTCGAGCCCGACGAGATCGGGCCGCGTGGCCGTCCGGGCCCGCTCGTGACGCTTGCGCACCAGCACGACCGTGATGACGCGCTGCGCACCCAGCGCGGCACACTCGCGCGCAACATAGTCCAGCGTCACGCCCTCGTCGAAGATATCGTCCACGAGCAGGACAGTCTTGCCGTCGAGCTGCGTGCGCGGAGCCTGCAACCACTCGAGCTCGCCGCCGCGCGTGCCGCCCCGGTAACGCGTGACCTGGCAATAGTCCATCGCATAGTCGCCGTTCAGCAGCGAAGATAGCCGCGCCAACGGAATCAGGCCGCCCATCAATACCCCAATCAGGACACAGTCGTCGGTGAAAACCGTGGGTTGCAGCGAGCCGGCAAGGCGATCGTAAGCACTCTGGACATCGGACTCGGTCGCCACGACAACCGCGTCGGGAAATCCTTCCACCACCTCAGACACGCTCCGCGTTAGCCATCCAGGACGAGCGTCGGCCGCGCCGACGCTGTCTCGATCTGCGCCACGGTGGCGCGCCACTCCGGCGTATCGCGCGCGACGAGGCTGTCGCGCTCGGCCAGGTGCGGGCGCATCATGACGAGGCGCGCCAGGCTCGTCGGATCGCCCAGTTCCTGGAGTTCGTCCAAGGTCTGGGCGACGGCGGCCGGGTCGTTGCAGATCAGCGCCATGTCGGCGCCTGCGTCCAGCGCCTGCTGCACGCGCTCGGGGACGGTGCCGGCGACCTCGGCCGCCGACATGCTCAGGTCGTCGGAGAAGACCACGCCATTGAAGCCGAGGTTGATGCGCAGCTCCGTCTGGACCCAATACGGCGACAGGCTCGCGATGCGCCGGTCGATCGCCGGGTACTTGACGTGCGCCATCATGATTCCGGCCAACCCGTTGTCGATCAGGCGCCGATACGGCAGGAGGTCGTCGGACATCGCGTCCAGTTCTCGATGATCGACCGGCAGCTCGTGATGCGAATCCGCCACGACGGCGCCATGCCCGGGGAAATGCTTGGCGACCGCCATCATGCCGGCCTGGCGCATACCGATCATATAGGCCGACGCGAGCGCCGCGACGGCGTCGGGATCCTTGTGAAACGCGCGATCGCCAATGACCTCGCTGAAACCGAGGTCGAGGTCCACGACCGGCGCGAAGCTGATGTCGATACCGACCTCGAGCAACTCCGCGGCCATCAGCCAGCCGCACGATCGGGAGAGTTCGCGAGCGTGATCAGGGTCGAGGTCGTATTCGTGGCCAAGCCAGCGTGCCGGCGGCAACTCCGTGAAGCCGTCCCGAAATCTCTGTACCCGCCCGCCTTCCTGGTCGACGGCAACCAGCAGCTGCGGCGACCGGACCGCATGCAGCTCGCGAACGAGGTCGCCGACCTGCTCCAGGTTCTCGAAATTGCGGCTGAACAGGATGACGCCGCCGATGCGAGGGTCCGCGAGCATT
Organism: uncultured Chromatiaceae bacterium; assembly: GCA_964541975.1. GTDB lineage: Bacteria > Pseudomonadota > Gammaproteobacteria > Steroidobacterales > SMWD01. The sequence continues at coordinate 8,875 of CAZISL010000091.1, forward strand.
TCCCGCTCACCGTCCGTCAGGCTCAGGCCGGACACGTCAACCATTAAGGGACCAAGTGTCATGCGGACCTATGGTACCAGTTCGACCGGCGTGCCTACGTCGACCAGGTCGAAGAGCTCGAGCACGTCGGCATTGCGCATGCGAATACAGCCATGGGAAAACGGTACACCGATCGGTTCGTCGTCCGGCGTTCCGTGAATATAGATAAACCGTTGCCGGGAATCGCAATCGCCGTCGCGGTTGTAGCCGGACTCGCGGCCATCGAGCCACAGAATCCGCGTCAGGATCCAGTCCCGTTGCGGTTCCCGCCGCGCCATCTCGGCGTCAAATACCTCACCGGTAGGTCGCCTGCCGACGAATACCGAACCGGCCGGCAACCCGTCGCCGATCTTTTCGTGGACGACGTGCGCACCGCGCGGCGTGCACAGGCTGTCGGCGCGCTCGCCGGGACCCCATGCCGAGGTCGATACCGGGAAACGGCGAACGGTCTCGCCCTCCTCGACGACATCGAGGACCTGCTCGCGAATGCTGATGTGCAGGCTTAGCTTCGGCATGCCGGGGACAGTAACCCAATCCGGGGATTCAGTCAGGTGCGTCGAAACAAGGCCATCGACTCGACGTGTCCCGTCTGTGGAAACATATCCATGACGCCGGCCGCCTCGAATTCATAGCCGAGCTCCCGGACGAGATGTCCGGCATCGCGCGCCAGCGTGCCCGGGTGACAAGATACATACATGATGCGCGGCGCGCCGATGCGGTCGAGCACGTCCATGACTTCGAATGCGCCCGTGCGTGGCGGATCGAGCATCACGAGATCGAAATCGCGCCATTCCGGCGCATCCGCCGCGCCCGGCTCACTGAGATCCGCGCGCCGGAATGCGACGTTTTCGATACCGTTTCGCGCTGCGTTCGCGGCGGCTCGCGCCACCATGTCGGACGCGAGCTCGACGCCGACGACTTCACGTGCCCGCGTCGCGATCGGTAGCGAGAAATTGCCAAGGCCGCTGAAAAGATCGAGGACTCGCGTCGTGTGATCCGGGGCTAGGAGTTCCACCGCGCGGCCGATCATCTTGCCGTTGACCTCGGCATGAACCTGGATGAAATCGATTGGCGTGAACTCGATGGAGATATCGAAACCCGGTATCGAATAGCTCAGCGGACGCGATTCCGCGCCCGGCAACGCGACGATGCTGTCCGGTCCCTTCGGCTGCAACAGGATCTGAATACCATGGCGGTCGCCGAAATCGCTCAGCGCCGCCAGATCCGCGCCAGACGGCGGATCCAGCACGCGAAATATCATCGCGACGTCATCGTCACCGACGGCGGCTTCGATCTGCGGCACGCGATCGCGAATTGACAGACCGTCGATCAGCGACGCCAGATCCTCCAGGCGCTCGCCCAGGGCCGGATGCAATGTCTCGCAGCGAGACATATTCGTTACATAGGGCTTGTTGCGCTCGCGGAATCCCACCAGGACCCGCCCTTTTTTCGTGACATGCTTGACGGCCAGCCGCGCCTTGCGGCGGTAGCCCCAGGCTGCGCCGCCGATCGGCTCCAGAATCCGTTGTGGTTGCACCGACCCAATTCTCTGCAGGTTGTCGAGCAGCGCCGCCTGCTTCATCGACAGCTGCTCGGCCGCGTCCAAATGCTGCAGGGAGCATCCGCCGCAGACGCCGAACACGGCGCAACGTGGTTCGACGCGACGGGGAGATGGTTCGAGCACCTCGAGAAGGTCTGCCTCGTCGAAACTGCGCTTGCGCCTGCGGCGCACGAAGCGCACCGTTTCGCCCGTCAGCGCGCCGTCGACGAATACCGTCTTCCCCGGTGGCCGCGCGACGCCGCGGCCGTCCATCAGCGTATCGACGATCTCGCCGATTTCGGGCTCGCGCTGCTGCCGGCTCAAGCCCCACCCTCCGGAGCCGCTTTCCATGCGGCAAGGAACTCCTGGAAGTGCCCCGCCTCCGCTCCGGCCAGAAGCTCCCGCACGCGTTCGAGTTCGCTGTGCAACTGAGCATCGTCGAGTATGCCCCGCATATGCTGAAACCGCAGGAACACGAGGTACGTGTTCAGCACATCGGTCTCACAGTAGTCTCGAATCTTCGCGATCTGTCCGTCGAGGAAGTAGCCCCAGACCTGGTCGCCCTTGAGTCCCATCTTGCCGGGAAAACCGAGCATCACGGCGATCGCATCGAGACCCGCCCTGGCGCGAGGATTGAATCCGGACAATACGTCCATCACGTCGATGTGCCGCCAGTGAAAACGACTGAGATAGTTGTTGTAGCGAAAACTGCGGTCTTCGTCTCCGGTCTCCCAGTAACGGGGCGCGGCGATCCCGTGCAGCATCGCCCGATAATGCAGTACCGGCAGATCGAAGCCGCTGCCGTTCCATGACACGAGCTCCGGGCCATACTGATCGAGGCCATCGAAAAAACGCCGGACCAGCTCCGCCTCGCCGCTATCGGTTTCGCCGAGACTCCAGACCTTGAGTCCGTCGCCAGCGCGCAGCGCGACAGAGATCGCGACGACACGATGCTGATAGAGCGGCAGGAATTCGCTGCCCGACTTCTGCACGCTCTGGAATTCGAGCGCTTTCCCCACGTCCTTGTCCGACAGTCCTTCGAGCCCATGCATCCGCCTGCCAAGATCGACGTCAGGCACCGTCTCGATATCGAAAACCAGGTAACTCATGCTTTCCTCATCAATATGGCGACCGCAACAATCAGGCCCGCTTCGTCGCTGAGCGTCAGGTGGCCGCCACCGATGCCGAGCTCGTCGCACTTGTCATGTCCGCGGGGTGAAAAAATAATCTCCGGGCGGCCGAACCGGTCAGGCATGACGCCTGCATCGCGCACCCACATACCGTTGGCGAAACCGGTGCCCATCGCCTTAACGATCGCCTCCTTCGCCGCAAAACGCATGCCGAGAAATCGCTCGGGACGTTTCTGGGCGGCGAACATCGCAAGCTCCTCGGGCATCAGGATGCGCCTCGCGAAACGCTCGCCATAGTCACGGTACATTTTCGTGGCGCGATCCGCCTGCAGGATGTCGATCCCGACACCGAAGATCACGACCGCCGTGCTCCGAGCATCAGGTACTTCATGTCGGCGACGGCTTTGGGCAGCCCGTCGAAGATCGACTGAGCAATGATCGAGTGCCCGATGTTGAGTTCGACAATCTCATCGATCGCGGCGATCGATGCAACATTCCGGTAATGCAAACCGTGGCCGGCGTGCACCGTCAACCCCAAACCAACGCCATAGCACGCGGCGTCGACGACACGCGACAACTCGGCCTCCCGCTCCTCGTCAGTGGCCGCATCGGCATAACACCCGGTATGCAGCTCCACCACGGGCGCACCTGCGGCGACGCTGGCGTCGAGCTGCGCTCTGTCGGGATCAATGAACAGCGACACGCGAATCGACTCAGTCGCAAGGGCCACACATGCGTCGGTGATGCGTGCAAGCTGACCCGCTACGTCGAGGCCACCTTCGGTGGTCAGTTCGGCCCGGTGCTCGGGAACGAGGCAGCAATCGCTCGGCCCAACGTCGGCCGCTATAGCGATCATCTCGTCCGTGACGGCCATCTCGAGATTCATATGCGTCCGCATGCGTTCCGCCAGCCGCCGGACGTCATGGTCCTGGATGTGCCGACGATCCTCGCGCAGGTGGATGGTAATCGAATCCGCGCCGGACTCCTCCGCGACCAGCGCCGCCTCAATAGGATCCGGATAAATCGTGCCGCGCGCCTCGCGCAGCGTGGCTACATGATCGACGTTAACGCCGAGTGCGATGTTCTTTTTTTCGTTCATTTCGATTCCCGGCCGCTATTGTCGCCGACCCGGCGGGTCAGCGCATCATTGAAACCAGGACTTCCCGTGTTCGCAGCGTCTTCCCACCCAACGCTGCGTTCAGAAGCGGACGTAGAAGCCGCTTGGCATCGCGCAGCTGTCTCGCCGACTCGAACTCACCGCAGCCGATGGCCACGAGGTCGGCACCGCTGAACACGAGGTCTCCGGCGTCAACTGCATCCACCGGCACCGGCCCGCGATCGAGCACGTAGTCATACAGTCCGTCTGCGGCAAGCGGCTGCTGACTAACAACGTCTGCATCCACGATCAGCCCGTAACCGACTTCGCCCAGCAACCGTACTTCGAAGCGCCGTAATACCAACTCGGGTTCTTCGCCAACAGCGAGCGCATCGAGCGCGGCGCCATAGTGCGCGAACAGATCGGGATGGGCGTCGCGCCTTTCCATCAACGTGATCAGAAGCTCGTTCATGTAATACGCCGACATCAGGCCCATTCCGCCAATGTCGAATGAACGCGACGACGGCTCGGCCGCCCGGAGCGTGTACAGCGATCCCCGCCCGGACCATGATACGCGCAGTGGCTGAAACGGCCGCAGCACGCCGCGCCAACGAGACTTGGGTCGACGGGCGCCGTTCGCGACGAGACCGACGCGCCCGTGCACCTGGCTGAACACCTCGAGTATCTGGCTGGTCTCGCGATACGCGCGCGCGTGCAGCAGGAATGCCGCCTCCATTTCGACGCGCTCGACCGCCGAATTCATTGCGGCTCCTCGTAGCCGAGCTGACGCAGCGCCCGCGCGTTGTCGCTCCAGTTTTCCTTGACCTTGACGTGAGCCTTCACATAAAAACGCCGCTCGAAGATCTTTTCGAGATCCAATCGGGCATCGGTACTGACCTTCTTCAGCAGGCTCCCGCCACGGCCAACGACGATCCCCTGATGCGACTCCTTCTCGACCCATATCACCGCATCGACGTAGGTCATGTCGTCGCGCTCCTCGAGCGCCAGCACTTCGACCGCCAACCCATATGGCACCTCGTCGCGCAACGTAGCGAGCAGTTTCTCGCGGAATACCTCGCCGACGCGAAAGTCGATACCCCGATCCGTAATCGTGTCAGAGGGAAACAGCGCATCGCTCTCCGGCAGACGCTCACTGATCAAAGTCAGCAGGCGTTCCAGGTTCGTGCCCTGCCGCGCGGATATCGGCACGATCTCAACGAACTCGCCGCGCTGCTGATAAGCCTGCAAGACCGGCAACACATCCTCGCGACGTTTCAACAAATCCAGCTTGTTCACAACCAAAAACGTCGGAACTCGCTCTTCCTTGAGCTTCTGCACGACCTGGTCGTCTTCTTTGCTCCAGCGGGTCGCTTCAACCACGAACAACGCCACGTCCGCGCCGGCCAGCGATGCCGCGGCCGTGCGGTTCATCGTGCGATTGATCAGTTTGCGGCTGCCGCTGTGCATGCCCGGCGTGTCGACGAAGATCATTTGCGCGTCGGGCCGATGCAAAATCCCGAGGATACTGTGCCGCGTCGTCTGTGGTTTCGACGTGACGATGCTGATTTTCTGTTGCACCAGGGCGTTGACTAGCGTCGATTTGCCGGTATTGGGCCTGCCGACGACGGCCACGAAGCCAGCGCGGAATGCGGGGTTCTGGTCGCGCGCATCACTCATCGATCAGACTGTCGAGCGCCGCCAGCGCCGCCATTTGCTCGGCGCGGCGGCGACTCGTGCCACGCCCGGTGGTCGATAAATCCAGCGCCTCGATGCTGCAATTCGCCTCGAAGTTGGGCGCATGATCGGCGCCCGACGCCCCGACGAGCGAGTACACCGGGGGCGGCAGCTGTTGGCCCTGCAGCAACTCCTGCAGACGCGTTTTCGGATCTTTCAGGTCGCTTTCGACAGGCAGTGACTCCAGCCGTTCTTCGAACACATGCAACACCGAACGGCGTGCCGCTTCGAAACCACCGTCAACCAGGATCGCACCGAACAAAGCCTCGAGGGCGTTCGCGAGCACGGATGACCGCTGGTGACCGCCGGTTCGATGCTCGCCGCTACCCATGATCAGGTGCGAGCCGATTTCCAGCCGCCGCGCCAGGTCGGCGAGGGATTCCCCACGCACGAGGTCCGAGCGATAACGGCTCAGCGTGCCCTCGTCGGCATCGGGCTTGAGCTCGAAAATAGCGCCGGCGATCGTCAGACCCAGCAACGCGTCACCCAGGAACTCCAGGCGCTCATTGTTATTCGCCGACGCGCTGCGGTGAGTCAGCGCCTGCGTGAGAAGGTCTTCGTCCGAAAATTGGTAGCGCAGAGCCTTTTCACACCAATTTCCGGTTGTCGTCAACGCTTGATCTCGACGGTCTCGTCAAACGCGACAACGAGATACAAATTGCCGAAATACGACGCGCGCCGTTCGTACTGCGCATTCACGACGTAGCCCGAACCAGCCTTCTTGATCGAGAAGTCTTTTGCCTTGATGTGGCGAATCATCTCGATGTTGAGTCGCTTATCGATCGCGTCCCGCACCTGCATCACGCTGGCCTGAGTCCCGCCGAGGCTCGCCTCGACGTCCTTGAGTACTCTCGATATCTTCATCTGTTCGAGATAGAAAGGCGTGATCTTCAAGACCGCGAAGCCATACGATGCGACGAAGGCCGCCACGATGATCATGCTGATCAGCGTCATGCCACGTTGTCTGTCTCTCATAGCTCGTCTCCCACTTAGCTACGCACACGCGTAATTACTTGATGGACATGCCGATGCGTCCCCATTTCGGCATTTTCGGAATACTCCAGTTCATCCAGATCCGGACGGCCTTGCCGACGATTTTATTCTCCGGAATGAGGCCGACGCCGCGATAACGGCTGTCCTTGCTGTTGTCGCGATTGTCTCCCATCATGAAGTAGTGCCCTTCCGGAACACGAAACGTGCCCTCGAGACTGCGCTGCCCCCGCATCAACAGGATTTCGTGTTCGGCATTCCCAAGTTCTTCATTGTACAGTAACGCGCCGGGTTGCCCCTCGCCGGGGTAGTCGCCCAGATCCTCGACCTTGACGATCTCGCCGTTAATGAACAGGCGCCGATTTTGATACCTGACGGTATCGCCGGGTAAGCCGACCAACCGCTTGATGTAGTTCGTACCGGGATCGGCAGGCAATTTGAACACGATGACATCGCCGCGTTCCGGATCGCCGATAGCGACGACCTTCGTATTCGTTACCGGCAGGCGCAGCCCATAGGTGTACTTATTGACGAAGATAAAATCTCCGACCATCAGGGTCGGCACCATAGAACTCGACGGGATCCGAAACGGCTCGAACAGGAACGAACGCACGACCAGCACGATCAACAGCACGGGAAAGAACGAGCGGGCGTACTCCACGATAACCGGCTCATGGGGCTTCTGCCCCTCCTCAGCCGGTGGTCGCCGCGACTTGAACAGCAGGGAGTCGACTCCCCAGATCGCGCCACACAACGCAGTCACGACGACGAGGATCAATGAAAAATCCACACTCATTATCTACTCTGCCTCTTGTTAATCCCGACCGACCTTGAGCACAGCGAGGAATGCCTCCTGCGGAATCTCGACATTGCCGAGCTGTTTCATCCGCTTTTTACCGGCCTTCTGCTTTTCGAGCAACTTCCGCTTGCGGGACACGTCACCGCCGTAGAGCTTCGCCGTGACATCCTTGCGGAACGCCTTGATGTCCGCGCGTGCGACGATATCCCCACCAATCGCCGCCTGGATCGGGATCGGGAACATCTGCCGCGGAATCAACTCCTTGAGTTTCTCCACCAGCTCACGCCCGCGCTTGCGCGCGGACTCGCGGTGCACGATCAGCGACAACGCGTCCACACGCTCTTTGTTGATCAGAATATCGAGCTTGACCAAATCACCGACCAGGAACCGGGAAAACTCATAATCGAACGATGCGTGACCACGACTGACCGACTTTAGCCGGTCGAAGAAATCGAGGACGACTTCGGCCATCGGCAACTCGTAATCGAGCGATACCTGCCTGCCGTGGTACTCGATCTTCTTCTGCACGCCCCGCTTGGAGATGCACAACTGCATCACGGCGCCAAGGTAATCCTGTGGCAGAAGCAGGCTCGCGTTGATGTAGGGTTCACGCAACTCGGCGATCTCGCTCGCGGTGGGCAGCAAAGCCGGGTTATCGATATACCGGGTGTCGCCACGCTGCGTCAGCAACTCGAAGGCCACCGTCGGCGCCGTCGTGATGATGTTCAGACCGTACTCGCGCTCCAGCCGCTCCTGAACGATTTCCATGTGCAACATGCCAAGGAAGCCGCAACGAAAACCGAAGCCGAGCGCAGCGGATGATTCAGGTTCGAAATGCAGGGCCGCGTCGTTGAGCCGCAGCTTCTGAAGCGCCTCGCGAAAGGTCTCGAACTGATCGGACTGCACCGGGAACAGACCGGCAAACACACGCGGCTTGACCGGGCGAAAGCCGGCCAGCGGCTCGCTCGCGGCGCCGCGCTCGAGCGTAATCGTGTCGCCGACGGGCGCACCATCGATTTCCTTGATGCCAGCGACCAGGTAACCGACCTCGCCGGTCCGCAAACGATCACGGCTGGTCATCTTCGGGGTGAATACGCCGACATCGTTCGCCAGGAAGGAATCGCCCGTCGACATGATCGTGATCTTCTGACCCTTGCCGAGTTCCCCGTTGACGATCCGAATCAGCGACACGACGCCGACATAGTTGTCGAACCAGGAGTCGATGATCAGCGCCTGCAGCGGCTGATCGGGATCACCCTTGGGTTCCGGAATGCGCTCCACGAGCATCTCGAGGAGTGCATCCATACCCTCGCCCGTCTTGGCGCTGACGAGCGCAGCATCGGCCGCGTCGATACCGATGATTTCCTCGATATCCTTGCGCACGCGATCCGGTTCGGCCGATGGCAGGTCGATCTTGTTGATGACCGGCACGATCTCGAGACCCTGTTCGACGGCTGTGTAGCAAGTCGCCACCGTCTGCGCCTCGACGCTCTGTGCCGCGTCAACGATGAGCAGCGCTCCCTCACACGCGGCCAGCGAGCGGGAAACCTCGTACGAGAAGTCGACATGCCCGGGCGTGTCGATGAAGTTCAGCATGTAGGTCTCGCCATCCCGCGCCTGGTAGTTCAGCGAGACACTCTGTGCTTTGATCGTAATCCCGCGTTCACGCTCGAGGTCCATCGAATCGAGCACCTGCTCGGCCATCTCGCGCTGCTCGAGGCCGCCACATAGTTCGATCAGCCGGTCGGACAACGTCGACTTACCATGATCGATATGGGCGATGATCGAGAAATTACGAATGTTGCGCATGTAAACGGCCAATCCATGGCCCCGAAAGCCTGAATGAGAAAGGAAAGTGTTGGAATCGAATCACTGATCGTGGGTGGCGATCCAGTCCATCACGGCGCGGCGGTCCAGATTGTACTGGCAAATCTCCTCGCCGTCACAGCAGACGACCGGCACTCGCAGCCCGTAAGCGTCCCGCCAGTCAGGCCTTTCGTCGACATCACGGACCTGGATATCCGCAACGCCCCGCACGAGCGGCCCGAGCTCCTCGAGCAGGAGTTCGCACAGGTGGCAGCCCCGGCGGCTGTAAACGACGACCGTTGCGCTCATCTGACGACGTGCACGCCAGACTGCAGGCCGGCCACCAGCGCTCGCTGCCACCTGAGGGTGAGCCATGCGGCCGCGGCGCCGATCGTCGCACCGGCAAACGCCGCGACGTCTCCGCCGCGCGGCACGGCAGCCACGCCGACCATGGCTCCGCCGACGATGCAGATGAGCGGCCATACGTAGGCGAGTCCGGCATAGAGGACCAGAGTTCGGCCGGCGATAGCGACGCGGATGCGGTCGCCGCTGCGCAAGGGTGCTTCCGGCAAATTCGGCAGACGAATGTAGCGTGCTCCGGATCCGACGAACAATCGCAGCAATGGACCAAGTCCGCAACCCGCCCCGCTGACACAGGCCCCGCAACCCAGAGATTTATCGAACTCGATCGTGACGTGCTCGACAGTCGCCGACGTGATCGTGCCCGCAACCGTGTTCATGCCTGGCATCAAGGTAATTCGCGATCGCGCCCGCGGGTAACGGTTATCACTCGACCGGTGTACGCGCGACCGACAACGCCATCATCATGGCTGTGCGCAGGGGCACGCCACCAACTGCCGTCACCAGGAATTCGTCGACCATCGTCGTATACGCATTCATGGCGCCCATCTCCGATGCGCCTGCCCGGCGTTCAGATTCTTCGGCCTCCGATTCGATGAATACCGAAACCGACGCGAGTCCGTCAGAGTAAACGAGCTGTCGCGCTTCGGCCTGTGGCCCGTCGGACGGCCCCGCCTCGACGGCGACGAGTTCAAAGCCCGAAGGCATCTTCTCGACGCGCCATCCGGCCGCGGCAACATCCGGAATGGCCGACCCCGAATCCGTCGCTGCTGAAATATCACCACCGCTGTGCTGCCAGACGAAGCTGTCCATGACGATGGTCGGCTCGACCTCCGCCTGACCGATGCCGTCGGCAAAACTGATTTGCGTATACAGCGTCTGCTCGATTGAATCGCCGCGCTCGTCAAGCAACTCATACTTCAATGGCAACGCATGCTCACGGTCGATCCACAAGCGATAGCCGAATCGAAAATTGTCTATCGGCCGAATCGCGATGACCTCTGCGACGCGCCCGGCAACGTGCGCATGCTGTTGCGTCTGCAACCGGTAATTCGTGTCATTGAGATTCGCGAAACTGACTTGCGCCCCGAGGAAGCGGTCGGCATGACCGTCCGAGTGCTGCGTTCCGACCAGCACAGTGCGCTGATCCGGAAGAATACACATGACCTCCTCCGGGTTACGAATGATCTCACGACCGTCGGCATCGAGCGACTTGACGCGCTCGGTGATGCGCCCGTCCTCGACGCGGTGGACGACCTTGACGACGTCGACTTTGCCGCCACACATATGGACGAGCGTGCCGCGATAGCTGACCGTGTCGGAGGCGCCGGCCATCCGGTCGAGCCAGTCTCGCGGCGAATCGTCGGCGACGGCCGTCGCGAGCCAGGAACTACAGATCGCAGCAATGCCAATGCCGCGACTGAACGCACGACCGAAATTTTGAATCGCAGCGCCCCGCGACGGGACTGACATCACTGACGAATCCCCGACGTCTGCCAGGCGACGCGCTGGAACGCGGGCATGACGACGTGAGAATCGACGAACTGCCTTGACGCGGCGTTCTCGAACCGCGCATGACTGACGAGATAGCGCGTCATTCGCTCGGGTGCGACGTTCGCCCGCGGCGGCGGTTTCGCTGCGGCGCGCACGACCGCGGGAACCTCGATTGCAACCGGCGCGACTCCCGCCAGTCTCGGCGTCGAGGATTCATTCGAACCGGGACTCAGATTCAGCGCAACAATCAGCGCGGCAGCGGCTGCGATGCCCGCGCCGAATAATCCGGGCGCGAAAGGTGCGCTTCGCACCGTTGATGGCGATACATTACCGTCGTCGGAGCTGCCAATCTCGGCGCGCACCTGGTCCGCGATCCGCAACGCACCAACCTGCACCTCGGAATCCGTCAATACGTCACCGATCAGGCCGTAGCGTGCGAAGCGGTCACGCAGATCCGGCTCGCTATCCATGCGTCGCAACAGCAAGTCGTACTGCTCCTCGGGTAATTCGCCGTCCAGCAATGACGATAGTTGTTCGTCCAATGTCTGAGTCATTCTCCGTTCCTCTGTCTGCAACGTCCCTCGACGAATCGATGCATCACGTCGTTCCCTCTTCCGTATTCCTGATCAACGGCCCAATACGCCCATCGATCGCCTCTCGCGCGCGGAAAATGCGCGACCGCACGGTGCCCACCGGACAGTCCATGGCGCGCGCGATTTCTTCGTAACTCATACCCTCGATCTCACGCAGCACAATCGCGACACGCAACTCTTCCGGCAATCCGGCGATCGCGCCCTCGACCGTCTCACGCAATTCTTCCCGTTGCATGATCCGATCCGGCGTATCGATATCGCGCAAACGCGCATTGAGCTCGTACGATTCCGGATCCTGCAGATCGACCTCGAAATCGACCGGCCGCCGCTTCATGGCAACGAGGTGGTTTTTCGCAGTGTTGATCGCGATGCGATACAGCCACGTGTAGAACGCGCTGTCGCCCCGAAATTTCGGCAACGCCCGGTACGTCTTGATGAATGCCTCCTG